>NZ_JBZVGZ010000009.1:0-111097 GCF_058630335.1 Halorubrum sp. SD41 | reverse complement strand
GACATCCAGGAATACACCTATCCCTACGAGTACTACGCGGCAGGCCCGTCACGGGTGACCGCCGAGGACGGCATTCATCAGTGTGTCCACTGTGACACGACCGGCGGTGACGGGACGTACACCTACTGCCCGAACTGCGGGGCCATCGCCTGCTCCAGTCACATCAAAACGGAGCGGCTGGAAGGTGAGCCGATCTGTACGGGCTGTGCGGTGACGGAACGGTTCGCGCTGAAGACGAAGTACTTCTACGACGACCAGAACCTCGAGGCGTTCCGCGAGGAGTACGCCGCGATGCCGCTTCACGAGAAGGCGATGGAGAACAAGTGGCTGGCCGGGGGAAGCGTTGTCGCGACGCTGCTACTTATCGTCGGACTCCTCGTCATCGGCGGCATCATCTGAGCGGGTAAGGTGTTCACGCCGGCTCAGCGACCATCTCTTCGAGCGCGTGCTCAAGCGGGCCATGGAACTGCCAGCTAGCCCGATCGAAGGCCTCGTCTGTCGGCCCATCCCAGCGCGGGAACGCAGAGTGACCACTCACCTTGACGGTCCACTCGGAGGGGTCCTCGAACGGGTTCCGGGTTGGGAGTTCGAGGACGTAGAGGTACTCTTCGTCGCCGTGGATGCTGTCGGCCCGATTCTCGACACCGTGTCCGAGCAGGAACAGCGGCTGGTTGAGGTGCTCCATATTGTCCGGCTCGAGGAGATCCGCTGGCTGGGCCGCGTCGATCGTTCGTTCTGGGTTGCCATCGAGGTAAAGGCCGACCGTCGAGAGCTTGTCGAGGAACACGAGAACTGCCACCGTGTAACCCGGTCCCCGCTCGGCACCGGTCGCATCGAGAAGACCCTTCAGCTGATGGAGATCGCGAAGTACGCTCGCCGGGTAGCCGTCTGAATGTCGGTACACCTGTGCGACGCGATCGGTGCCGCCATCTGTTTCATCAGTCTGTTCGACTCGTTGGACGAATCGGAGTTGGCTCCGTGTCGACATCGATACTTCCCGGCGCGTGTGCGCCGGCACCCATCGCCGGCGGTGACGTCGAACAGATCACGGCCGCGACGCCGGCGCTGATGCTCATCCAGCTGTTGTTGCTCCCGCTGTATCTCTGGTTGTTCATGGGCCAGCAGGTCGCCGAGTTCATCGAGGCCGGACCGTTCATCGAGCCGTTTATCGTAATTATCGCGCTGCCGCTGACCCTCGCAGGGGCGACTGAGTACTGGGCAGAGCGCTCCGAACGCGGCGCTCAGTGGCAGGATACGATGGGCTGGCTGCCGGTTCCGATGATGGGGGCGACGCTGTTTGTCGTGATCGCCTCCCAACTGCCGCGCGTGTAGGATTCGATCGGACAGATTGCCTCGGCTGTCCCTGTCTACGTGGCGTTCTTGGTCATTATGCCACTGTTCGGCCGATTCGTAGCGGGAGTGCTCTGGAAGGAGGCAGGCGAGAGTCGGGCGCTCGTGTTCCCTTCTGTCACGCGGAATTCGCTGGTCATTCTTCCGCTGGCACTCGCGCTGCCGTCGGGCTATGCGCTCGCACCAGCCGTCGTCGTCACCCAGACGCTCGTCGGACTGACGGGGACGGTCGCCCTCACACGAGTCGCCCCGGCGTGGTTAGTGCCGGAGTCGCCCAACCCACTTCTTGATCTTGAGCAAGGTGACTGAGCGACGCTCCTTCGATCCAGACTAGGTACTTCGGTCAGCGGAGTTCGTGGTCTCGTGTTCGCCCCGGCAGAGACGGGGCGAACACGTCGAATTCGTCGAGAAACTCGAAGGATAGATGCTCAAACAGGGCGAGCGTCTCTGTCTCCACGATATTGAAGAACGACTCTACCGAAGGATCATCTTGCAGGGTCGTTAAGGCCATACCATCTCAGCATCCCCTCTGCTCTTTGGTGTGCTAATCGTTCTATGGCACTCTCCAAAATGATAATTGATGCCAATCGTTTTTATGATAGTTCTTAGCCAACAACATATGGCCAAACGGCAGTCTTCGGACGCGTACAGAGTTGATGAACAGGATAGGCGGAACGTGAGTGGGAAGCGGCTTACAGAGCAGATCGGGATTGATAGCCGCGAAATTGAGTGGCGAAAGGACTTCACCCAGTTCGATTCAGATGATGTCGAGCGGCTGAATGATATGGCTCCGTTAATTAACGATATCGCTGACGACATTGTCGAGGAGTTTTACGCGCATCTACAGAACTACTCGGAGTCGATAGCGATCCTCGACTCGTCGACGAAGTCGGTCGAGGCGTTAAAACGAAGCCAAAGTGAGTATCTTAAAGATCTCGGACGAGGGCAGTACGATCAGTCGTACTTCGACGGCCGAGCTAGAATCGGAAAGATCCACGACATGCTCGACTTGGGCCCGAAAGTGTACTTTGGGGCGTATTCAATCTATTATGAGGGCATTTTTGAGGCTATCGCCGAGGACGTCAAGCGACGGACAGTCCAGACCGACGGCGCCGTTGCTGCCCGCGACGGGACGACAGTCCGCCATGATAACGACTCGACACCATCCACAGACTCTGACGGCACCGAGCAACTAACCTCGGTGGAGGAAGCGGTTGACGAAACTATCGAGAGAGCGCTGTCGGCACTCAAAATCATCAATCTCGATCAGCAAGTCGCGATGGATACGTACATCCATTCGTATAGCTCTCAAATCGAATCCGAATTGGAGCGGCAACGATCGGTTGCTGATAACGTCAACACCTCTATCGATGAACTGCGCGACTCAACGAACCAGGTCGCAATTAGCACCCAGGAGATCACCGATGTCGCGACCGAACAACTCAATAATATGGAACAGGTCGCCAGTGAGGTGTCTAACCTGAGTGCGACTGTCGAAGAGGTCGCCTCAACCGCCGACGAGGTGGCAACGACAAGCGCCGAAGCTGAATCCCACGCAACCGATGGCCGAGAATCGGCTGAAGAGGCTATGGACACTATGGAGGAAGTCGCCGCCGCAACCAAATCTGTCGCCCAAGACGTTGATCGACTTCAAAAGCGCATCAACGAGATCGACGAAATCGTTGAGATCATCGACGACATCGCCGATCAAACGAACCTGCTTGCGCTGAACGCGTCCATCGAAGCTGCGCGGGCGGGCGATGCCGGCTCTGGCTTCGCGGTCGTTGCGGATGAGGTGAAGTCCTTGGCAGAGGAGTCTCAGGAGCAAGCCAGCCAGATCGAAGAAACTGTCAGCACTATCCAAGCCGATACTCGAGAAACTGTAACGAGTTTGAATGAGGTAACCGACCAAGTTGATGACGGCGTCGAAAGCGTCGACTCTGCAATGGACAATTTTAGAGAAATCGCCGACGCCGTCACGGACGCTGCCCAAGGGGTCGACGAGGTCGCCAGAGCAACCGATGACCAAGCGGCGAGTACCGAAGAGGTCTCGCAGATGGTTGATGACACACTTGATCAGTCTCGTAAAGTCAGTGAGGAAATCGCCGACGTCGCAGCAACCAACGAACGTCAGGCGGAGCGTGTCGAAGAGATCTCTGTCACCGTTGGAGATCTTGTCGAAAATGGAATGGACACGCGAACGGGTGAAAACCGATGAGTGTCCATTCACTGCGTGAGCAATTTGAGGCTGTATTTAGTCGAGCGACGTATCCACTTGCGTCGCCGTTCGAGCTGATTCCCGCGCTGCCGGACGGGCCAGAAACTGTGTTTGAAGCCAACGGCGTCCGAGTTCCGGCAACCGATCTCGGCTTGGTCCACGGCCACCATCTCACGTTTCCCTACCAGTCAGTGGACGCGTTGGTCGAGGATGTTATGGCAGCATTGCGGGCAGATGCCGTTCTCCCAGTCAAGGACTGAACCCACCCCGACAGTTGGCCAGCCCCACAAGATGCTGGTTTCTCTGTTTGGATGCGGCTTGGCTACAAACGGGGTTTTCAGTGACCCTGTGGTACAGTTACGGTATCGTAGTCGCGAGTCATTGACCACGACTGAAGTCGTGGGCTTTTCGAGGAACACGAATGTCGCTGCTGTGTATCTCGGTCCGCGCTCGGCGCGAGTCGCACCGAGAAGTTCCTTTAGCTGGGAGAGATCCCGCAAAACGCTACCTGGGTAACCGTCTGAATGCCGGTATACCTGTGCGACGCGCTCGGCGTCGCCATCCGTTCCACTGGGCTGTTCGATTCGTTGGACGAATCAGAGCTGACTTCGTGTTGACATCGATCACTATCGGCACGAGTGTGCCGGCACCCATCGCCGGTACAGAAAACTACACTACGATGTTCGAGATTGAAACTCGATGCTTAGGCAGTACGGTGTGTTTGGAGCTTCTTTGGACGCTACTTGCGATTACATAATTTCCGGGCGAAACATCTTCAGTAGACCGTCACTGCACGTCTTCCGCTGCTGGTGTCGGGAGCCGAATTTCAATTGTCGTTCCGCCGTTGGATTCGATGACTTCAATCTCCCCATCTAAGGTCGTGATAATCCAATAACTCAACCACAGCCCAAGTCCCTGCCCATGGACGAGTGGTGTCTCCAGACCGGACTGTAAAACACCTCGTTCCGTATCCGGAAGCCCTGGACCGTTATCGCTCACTCGGCAGGTGATGTGAACATCGGATACATCCACATCAATCTCGACGGACGCGGGCTCACTCCCATATTTGACAGCGTTGTCGATGAGTTCAAATAGCGCCACTTCAACGCGTGGAAGCGTCTCCGCAATCGCTTCGTCTGGCGCGTCAACTGAAATTGAGACGTCTGGGTATCGGGTTTCACACTCCGTGACGATCCGATCGACCAGTGGAATGATGTCTGTCGACTCTAACTCGGGGGAGACCTCACGGTTATCCTCGATCTTCTGCGCCGCTTCGGTCAAATCGAGTAACCGTGTCGCAGCTGCTCTGATCACCGTCGCTTTCTTCGCACTGTCCGCATCCAGCTCCTCCGCGAGCATATCTGCCCACCCGCGAACAACAGACATCTCGTTTCGCACGTTGTGCCGAAGGACACGGTTGATAACGCTGATGAGCCCTTCTCGCTGGCGTCGATCACTCGCATCACGTACCATCACTTGTATCCCAACGATATCGTCCGCGGAGCGTGCTGCGTCCGGCACACTCACATCGTAAATCGGAACGCCGCGAATGTCCGTATAGATGATCTCTCCTGATTTTGTTTCAAGAGGGAAATCCCGCGCTTCGGCCGACTCTCCGTTCAGTATCCGGGAGAGGTTCTCCCACGCCCACTCCGTCGTCTGTGCATCGGGATGGGCGACCGTTATCGGTTGTCCTTCCAGTTCAGTTGGGGCATATCCTAAGAGGTCCCGGGCGCTTTCGGACGCATACGTGAACGTTCCATCCGTACCGAACCGGAAGACGGAGTCGAAATTGGCCTCAATGACGGCTCGGTAGATCTCTTGCTGCTTGTCCAATCGCCTTTCACGCTGTGAGAGCTCCCCTTTGTAGTTTCGTCGTTCGATGGCTTGGCCACAGAGTCTGCCAACCAGTTCGACGAAGAACCGCTCCTCGTCGACAAAGGTGTCCTCCCGTGGCTCGGTATCGGCGAAGCACACAGTCCCATACACCTCGCCGTCGACGAGGATTTTCGCACCAATATACGCTCCTAGGCCGAATGTCTGAACAGCAGTATCGGAGATCTCTGCGGATGCAGTTGCATCCTCGATCGCGACCTGGCTATCGATTTCGATGGTCCGCCGACAGTAGGCCTCATCGAGCGGGCAGCTCTCACCTGGTTGTATCAGTGGGTGCTCTCCGGTCGCCTGAAGTATCTTCTGCGTCCCATCTGAGATGCGTGTGAAAAACCCGATCGAGAGGCCGAGATACTCCGTCCCGATGTCGAGGGCCTGCTCGATCTGGTTCTCGAGCGCTTTGTTTGGATCAGCGAATATCTCGTAGATTTGGTTCCGATACGAAACAGCCCCCATAGGCGGAATTCCACAGTCTACTTGTATGAAGGTTTGGTCAGAACATTTCTACGGTGGTTCTGAATAGGCTCTTTCGTCCCCTGTGTCTAAGAGACGCAATGGGTCCAACACCAACTGACCATTACGCGAGATGTGACCCCTCATCTGGCTCCTCGACGTCGTCGAACTCGCCTCGATCGACTGGCTGCCATTCAACATCTGGCTCTGGACTCCACCAGTCGACCTTGTAGGCGCCCGGTGCGCCGAGGATCTTCACGTGCGCCGACCCATCAGGCAGGTCGCGGCGCAGTTTCTCGTCGACGTGGAGGTTCCAAGTCGTGGTAGAATCGAAGCAGGCGAGCACGGCCTCCTCGTAGCCGCGCGTCTCTCGGGATTCCTGGAGTTCGACCTGGGTGTTGCAGTTCTTGCAGAACACCCCCTCGAAGGGGATGAGAGTGAAGACCTCCTGCCCGCAGACGGGGCACCAGAGGAATTCGAACAATGCCTCACTGTGTCGGTCAAGTACTTCGAGAGTCATTGGTTGACTACCCGGTCGTACCGGGCCACCACCTCGTGCCGGCCGAAAAACAGCGCCCAGCGCTCACTCACTCACCGTTCGGCACCGTAGACGATGTGTGAGGGGGCTTCGTATCCACAGTCGGGGCAGTCGTACCACCGCTGGATTTTCGCCCCGTCTGCTGCCTTCTCGCCGACGCGAACGTCGTCGTTGGGACACTCCGGACAGCGGAGGGCCGGAGCCGGCCGCTCCCGGAGTTCGTCACGGAACGGCGTCGCGTCCTTCGTCTCGTATCCCCGCGACCACACCGGGTAGCCGTCGACGAGGATTGCCCCGCGCCACTTGTACCGGTAGGAGTCCGGAGTTCGATGCAGGACAGCTCGCGCACTGGTCTCGGTGTTCCGATACGCGAGCGTTGGCGATCGGCTCTCGCGTCGCCAATTAGTGATGGGAGGCATTATTCAGAAGTGGACGTCAGCGGGTACGATCCAGAGCTCTTCACTCTCCTCGAGGAGTCGATCCAGCTGTCCACGGTGACGAATGCCGGTTCCGTGTTCGGTGTACAGGAAGACCGTCGGGCCATCGTACGCACCGACCTTGTGGAAGGCGTGCCGGGCGAGGTCCTCGTCACGCATGATCTCCTCGTCGGAGAGCTCCTCGATGGCCTCTTTCACCCGGTCGAGATTCCGCTCGAATTCCTTCTTCGTCGCCTCCCAGCCACGCTCGAGCAGGTCTTCGCCGTCATCAGAGTCGACAGGGGCTGCAGTCGGCAACTCACCCCATCGCGCCTTCCCCGCAACGGACGTGTCCTCCTCGTCGAAGGTCACATAGTAATCGAAGACGGCGCCGGCGTGTGGGTCCGCGCCGACCAGGCGGTCGAACACTGACTTTCCGGTGGCCAGGGCGTCGTCGTGCGTCGATGCCTCTACCAGAGCGTAAATCACCATGTGCATCTCGAACACCTCGAAACACCGACGCACCGGGTGTCGTTGCTCGCTCCAGCTGCGCCGGCACCCATCGCCGGCGCTCGAAAAACTCTCCTCGTGACGGCGGATTCTCAGGATTCGTCCGCTCGTTCGACAGTGATGGTCAGGTCGCCCGACGCGTAGTCTGCCTCGAAGTCGACCAGGAACGCGTCCGCCTCGTAGGCGGCGTGGTAGGCGCGGTGCCGTTCGAGTGAGCCAGTCGCCTTGAAGTGGAAGAACGCGGCCGCCGTGTAGGGCTTGCTCTGTGTTTCGACCTGCGACTCGACGGATGCGGGGAGCGCGATCTGGGGCGTCGCCGTGTCGATACTCGCAGCGAACTCTTTCGCTTCCTCGACAGTTGCTTGCGAATGCGCCGGTGTCTCGCCGGTGAGCACGTTCACCGGGGTTTCCGTCTCATCGGTGAACAGGACGTCTTCGAACGTGTGTGTTCCGAGAATCGCCTCGGAATCCAACTCGCAGTCGTGAAACGGGTCGTCGTCTGAGGTCATCGAATCACGAGCCTATGGCGGGGCTCACCCATTCCGACCCCTGAAAAACAGCTCCTGTGAATGGTGCCTGAAAACGGTTCTTCTGCAATCTGCACTCAAATGATGCCTCTTGATTGCCGGTTCGCTAGTGCCTCAACGTTATGCGTGTGACGTGTTTGAATGGGGGATAATGGCAGAACAACGGGCTATCACTAATCTGCAGGATATACGAGAAACGAAGCTGGGAACGTATGCGAATGAACCGCCGTTGGTGAGTAAGGACTTCAAACTGGAGGCGGCGGACAGTGCAGACTATAGTCGACGGTTTGTGTTCGAACTCTTGCAGAATGCGGATGACGAGATGCCGGAAGACAGCGACAAGCCACGAAAGGTTCGATTCGAACTGCGCGGAGACAGTCTGCTTGTTGCCAACACTGGGCGGCCATTCGATGCTGCGGATCTGGATGCAATTACGACGCTCACCCAGACAACGAAAGGTGACGAAGGTGATGAAGCCACTATCGGGCACAAGGGGAGGGGTTTTACGTCGATTCTGGATATCACATCGAACCCGGCGATTTTTTCGCAGAATGGTGGCGGGCTGCTTGCTGCCGAGTTCGACCGGGAAAAGACACGTGACGTAATCGAGAAGAAACTGCGTAAGGAGGGCGTCGAGACCGACGGAGAGATTGACAACGTCCCGCTGATGTCGATTCCGTTCCCAAGTGAACCCGGTACTCGCGTGTCGGAACTACTCAAAACGGGATATTCGACGGTGTTTCGACTACCGCTCAAAGACGAGAATCAAGAACGGATCTTCGAGACGATTGAGTCGACGTTCAAGGAGCAGGTCACGCGAGAGACTGTTGCGTTGCTTCCGAAAACGGATCGTGTCGAGTTCGCCGTCGGTAACCGTCAACGTGTCTGGGAGAAGACTCGGCGGGACTGGCGAGGAAAGACTGCAGCATCCGTTATCGGGATCGAACGACGTGGTGATCTTGATCCGGACACTCCTGAAGAGATCTCGGAAGAACTCATCTCATTCGCCCGCGAGTACGATGTTCCGGATCGGTCGTTTGCAGGAATCGACTCGGCTATTCTCGACGATATCGGTAAATTACGGTTGAGTGTCGCGTTCAGACTCGAGGATGACGACAATACATCTCTTAGACCGTTGTTTGTCGGCGACGACGCGAATGAGCGCCCGTTCGTCCACGTTTTCTTGCCGACCGAGGAGCGAAGCCCTATTCCCGCGCTGCTGAATGGGACATTCCAGGTGAGCACCTCTCGAAGAAGTCTAAATATGCCGACAAACCCGGAAACTGGTGCCGTCATGGGGTTGAATGGCTGGCTGTTCCAGCGGGTGGCCGACCTCCTCGCCGCCGACGTCCTATCCTTCGTAAAAGAGACCGATACGGCGCTCGACGAGTTCCTCCGGACGATCGACTTTACGGCAGTAAACGCCGACGAGACGACGCGGACAAACCCGGTGAACCGTTGCTTTGTGGAGGCACTTCAGGATGCCTTCGAAGGAGTGGCCTTTGTTCCTCGGTTAGAACAAGTGGCGTCTGGCGCTTCGACGTCCGACGCTGATCGGCGGCCACTTTCTGAAATTGTTCTTCCATACACGCATCCGGACGCAGCACGAGTCGGTCCTCTTACGGCGATGGTGTACGGGCAGGACCGTTTTGAGCTGGTGAACGATGAGGCTGAAATAGGAGGCTGGTTCCCCGCAACACCACTGCTCGAACACGATGTCGCTGCGATCCTTGAAGAGCTGGGGGCAACTCGACTCAGGCCTCATCACACCCCCGCTGTTCTCGGTGCCGCTCCGGACGAAAATGCCATTCTTCAGTATCGAGACGCGCCTGAGCAACTTACAGTCGACCCTATCGTGTTCGCGCTGGCGGAAACGTGGCTAACGCTTACTGATAGTACGGATAAGCGACGGCTCGCTGAGGCTGCTCGGGCGGAAGCGGTGTTCCCGGTCGGCGATCCTTTGGTTGGAACGCACGGCGAGTACTACAAACACGAGCCGACGCCGGAGTCGGTCGAATGCTTCTTCCCACCACAACAGAGTGTCCCGACGGATGCACTCTCGGGAATTCGTCTGTTCCCGAATGAACTCTATTACACGGAGGGCTCTCAACAGGCCGATTCGGATGCTCGGACTGAGCTCCTTGACGGTGGGGAGTACGAGAACGTTCTGGATGCACTTTGGGACATCAACGACTTCGGGTTCCAGGATATTGCCGAAAAGGGTGTATTCCCACTCCTCCCGGGGCCATCATCCGGCGACGTCGACGACAGCCCACTACGTGACCCCGAGGTACTCGAGTTCGTCCAGCGATTGGCGACGAGCAGCACGACTGGGAAACCGCCAGCCTCCCCAAAGGAGCCGCTACCGTACACGTACCGCAGCAACGACCCTTACTACGACTTATGTATGCTTCCGGTCCCAACGGCGGATGGTGAGTGGGCGCGTGCCTATGAGGTATACTTCGGTGCGAGCTGGCAGCGTAACAAGCCCACTGCGGGCCGAGTAGAGCAACTCCTCCAGACGGCAGGGGTATCGCCACCGGTGCTGGCACCGCCGAGGGAATTCGGGCTAGACGATTCTGACGACTGGTCGAAGTGGCGTGAGTTCTTCCAGTGGATCGGGGTCTGCGAGCATATTCGTATCACACCGTTCTTCCATCCCACCCAGTCACACCGCTACAGCGCCACGGAACACATCGATCCTGGGTCTAATTCCACGCTTGATCCGGAGAGCCAGTTCAGTCCAAGTACGCTCTCCGAAGGCGACCTCGATACGTACCTGACGAAGCTGGAGTCTGCTGCATACGAGGCGGTGAGCGAAGATGACGGGGAGCGACCGTACATCTGGCAAGTCAACGGACTAGAGTACGATCACGCACTACTCGAGGCAGGGAAGGATCCGGAGTTCGGCAAACTGCTGATGGGGCACCTGTACACATGGTGGGGGAAGATCTCGGAGCACGCGGACGCAACCGTAGCGCTCTATTCCAACAACCGACTCCGGTATCAGACGACCTACCTGTTCGATCAGGATGAGATTGAAGGTGTCCTACCGAATCTCTGGCTCTGGCAGCTCCAGCGTGCCCCCTGGTTGCCGAGTACGCTCGGGCAAGTCCCCCCTGAGGACGCATGGTTACTCAACGACAGGGACTTACAGCGATACTCGGTTGACATCGGCGACAGTCGACATCCGATCTTACCGACGCTTCGCCGAGAGGTGTATGGGGAACTAGCTGAGAATGCTCCTGATTTACTCGATGCACTATCGATTCGGCGGCGTGTTGAGACGCGGACGCTCACGCCATGTGACGCCAGAACGGTTGCAGAACGAATCAGATCAGTCTTCACGGAAATGGAGAACGAGACTGATCCTAGCGCATATTATCTCTCTGAAATCGAAGCGGCGTATAGCAATCTGAGCGAGGACTTGCCGCCACTTGACAACCAAGGTCAGATCCAGTCTTCAGGGTGGGAGCCGACTGAAACCGGCCTCGATTCAGTGCCTGTCCCCTGTATGGCCGGTGATGAGATACAGTTCCACGAGGCTTCAGCGACATACTTTACGCGGAGTCACGAGGAAGCATTACGGTTTGAGGGACTGGCGATTCCTATCTTCGCGTTAACTCGCGAGGATACGCCGGCGATCGGTAAGCACTTCGGGATGATCGACTTGGTCGAGGCCGTTAAGGAGACGCCGCAGATCGACGAGGAACGCATTGCGGTGACAGAGCGATTCCGAGAGGAATGGCTGGACGTGGCGGCGCCATACGTACTTTGTCGGTTAAAAGCGACGCGGAGCAGCCAACAGGAGGACGCAGGTGGACTGTCCCGGTTCGTCGACCAAATAGTCCTTGTCGGCTCTCTGAAGGTCAGTTATGAGCTTCGGGATAGTCCGAAAGCGGATCCTTTGACGCGGCCGGCGGAGTACTTCATCGAGCGGGACGATCACGGGAATCGGACGCGAGTGTACGTCGTTGCGGACAGCTCCGATCCGGTTCGAGACGCCCCGGTGGAATCGATATCGAAAGCATTCGCAGAGTATCACGGCCTGGGGAGCTGGGAGTCGCTGTACGTACTCCTGCAACAAGCGCCCGACAGAGGAGCGATGCAATCGCAACTGAAGGCGGCTGGCGCGCCAGCTAGCCGGAGAGAGCTTGAGGCCAGGCGGGCAGCGTACGAGGGACGAGCAGAACAACGTCAAATTGAAACAGTCGCCAGCGCCGGATTCGACGGTGAGCAGATCACGACGGGTAGAAATGAGTCGACCACTACTGGGTCTACGAACTCGGACGAACCTTCATCCGAGTCCTCGGACTCTGGTACCACGGTTCGGGATGGGTCACGAGTACCGTCAGCTCAACAGCTGACCGGAATTGGCGACAGTTCCACGCTCTCGGTTGGGAACACGGATACGGGTGGCAGTTCACACTCGGAAGCATCTGGGAACACTAGTGGTGGAGGTTCCAAAGCATCCTCGTCGCGACAGACCAAGGTGACGGCGAACTATATCGACAAAGTCGATGAGTTTGGGATGGAGGCAACGTACCACGCTGAACTTCAGCGTCTTCGCGAAGAGGGCTGTCCGGAGCCAGAAAAGTACGTCCACGACGTACACACGCGTGACCTCTACCTCGAAGCGAGGAATGACGACATCGCCGGCCCAGTTCTGGAATCATTGGAGGAGCGGGGCGTGATATCCAAGCCATATCCAGGATTCGATTTCTTGGTGGTAGCTCGAGACACCAGCGAGCCAGAACGGTGTATCGAGCTAAAATCGTCTGGATCGAACACGCGGCGGCCGTCGATCAGCTGGAACGAGTGGAAGTCGGCACGAAACGAAAACCTCCGAGAAGCATACTATCTATACGTCGCAGTGGAGCTTGAATCCGGAAAGAGCGGCGATGCGAGACTGATTCAGGTCCCGAACCCGTTCTCAACGCTCGATTCGCGCGAGCGAACCGTTCGGTCACAGAGTAGGGAGGTTCAAGTGAAGCTTTCCGAGTTCCATCCGGAAGAACAAGAGGTTGTTGAGCGTGCAATTCACTGGGAGGAGTGACGCTCAGATACACTATATAAGGTAGAATTACACCATCTCGCCCCGCTTTTGTATAGGACAAGTCCCCCCAGCGCTAAGGTAGCGGTCGAGAGTAGCAATCACCTGTAAACAGGTGAGGAGAGCTGTTCTGCCCTCTAGCAAATTTTCTACGACTTGCCGAGATTGGCTTTTTCGAAGGGAGATTCACCAGTCGGAATGAGCAGCTCCTGTCGGTCTCCGACCCGCTCAGCGAGCTTCCGCTTCAGGTACTGTCTCGCCGCCGACGGCGTGAAGACACCCTTGTCGATCATGTCGCCGACGACGTCTTTGAGGGCCGCGAACTGGCCCTGCAGGTGGCCATCGCCGACCGGCTCGCCGTCGTACCAGCGCACCGTCGCGAGCGCGCCATTCCCGACCGTCTCACACTGTTCGACTGTCTTCGACTCGTACTGCAGGCCGAACCACAGCGTCCGATAGGCGGTCACTTCGAACGTCGTCGACACTACGAAGAACGCCTCGTGGTGGAGGTAGTCGAGATGGTCAGCGACGATCTCGTCGAGGGTGAGCGCGGTGGCGCGGGGCTTCGGTTCGACAATGGTCGACGGTCGATCCTCGCCGGCGAGGTAGCCGTCGACCGCATCTGCCTCGAGGCCATCGGCCAGCTCTGCGAGGAGCTGTTTCGCCCATTTGGAGTCGGTGTCGTCGCCACCGAACGGCGACTCAGCCGAGATTCGGTGCTTGAGCTTCAGGTTCGCTGCGCCCCAATGGCTGTAGTGGAGCGTGTACTGTCCGTCCGTGCGTTCGTACGCAACAAGTGCGCGATGTCCCATCGAGCAATCACCTCACAGGGCGACCGCGACTGGATCGCCCCGCACCCCTCCCGGGGGACGAACAACGCTACTCGTCGATCGGGTCGAGGGAACTGAGGTCCGCGTGGAGGACTTCGCCATCTCGTACGACGTACCGCTTGGCCAGGACTGGGAAGCGGCAGTTGGTGAACCCCGCCGTCTGGATATCGAACTCTTCGTCGGCTTCGAGGTGGTTGGCGAGTTCTCGCAGGAATTCGTGGGTCACGATGCCGCCCTCGTAGTCTGGGAGGCCGTTCTCCCGCGCCTCGTACACCTCAAAGTTGTCGTACCCCCAGATGGTGAGCTCTCCGTCTTCGGTCACCTCCCAGTCGAGCGTCCCGAAGCAGTAGCTCTCACAGAGCTCGCGGACTGCCTGCGGATCCGATACGATCGCGCCAGTCGACGTCGTCGCAGCTTGTAGTGTCGCCATGTCTGGACTTCACGGGGTCGCCCCCGCACCCCTTGTCGGGGGCGATAAACCGACGCAAGTGGTGCCTCCCGAGGGGTGGCCGACGACTCTTGTTAGGAGTCTGCGTGGGCGTCCGCCCCGGCTCCATCGTCCGGCCTCGTGAGAAGGCTCACCTCTTCCAGGAGCTCTCTCGCGGTCTCGACTCGCTCTCGATCCGCGTCGTCCAATCGGTCGACGTCTAGTCGGTTGAGATTGCTGAGTATACGATGCATCCGGTAGCCCTGTTTGAACTCTTGCTCCATCGGAAGCGCCTCACTGCTCGCCGGCGCGGAAAGACTCCTCATCGCGACTGGCGTCGGGCTTGCAGGAGCTCGCGGCCTTAACCAACGAACCTCGACCTTACTCGCAGGGTGTTGGTTAACCGACGCCTGGCCCTACTCGAGAATGGGGCCGTAGCGAGCCGAGCCACACACCCGGCACTCCCAGATCGGTTGCCCCGTCCACGCCGCATCCGGGACCGACTCGTGGGTCTTGAACCGATGGTCGGTCGCCCGTCCACAGGTTTGACAGTCGAGTTCCTGCGTCGTCGGTACCGACGACGCCTGGCGATCAGCCGCAGCTTCACCAGTAGATTCGGTCAGCGCCATCGCTGGAACCAGCCATACCGCATCGTCGGCGTCGTCGAGGACAGCGTCGAGACGCGACGCGTCGCGGATGCCGTCCCCACGCTGGTCGTAGAGCCGCGTCGGGGCCTGCTCCTGACGTTCCGACGATCCCTGCCCGAGGCATCCAGCGCGGTCACGGGCGGCACTGAGAAGCCGCTCTCCCTCCGCTGACGACACCTGTACCGCGTCGGGGAGTGAGGGCCATTGTTCGACCAGCTGGCGCGCCGGTGCTTCGTCGAGATCGTAGATGAGGGTGTAGTCGTCGACGGCCGGCTCCGCCTCGTTGGCGGACAGGAGGTTCGCTGCGGCGCCGCCCTTCGCCACGGCGCCGTAGAACGTGGTCGACTCGACGATCAGGTGGACGATACCGAGGAACGTCGTCGACGCTGCCTCGTTCGTGCTGGTGGCGTCACTTCCGAGATGGTTGGTGAGACAGAACCGGCATTTCGTCTGGCCGTCTGGGACTGCCGCCCCACACGACCGGCACTCGCCGTCGGCGGCCGTCGGCGCATCAGGGTAGCCACCAGCGCTCGTCGCGACGCGTTGCCGCCGGGGGGCACCCTCACACCCGTCGTCCAGCCTCGTGTCCGGAATGTGGGACGCTTCGCCGGTCGGCCGCAGTTCCTCAAAGTCGGAGTAACGACCGTGCATAGAGTAGTCTACAGAGAACATGGCTCGTCTTCGTGTTTAAATTGTAGCGTGGATAGACCGATGTGCAGTACAGACGGGGAGACAGTGATCTGCGTCAGGCGACCTGTTCCTCCAACGTATCTCGGTGTGCCCGGACAGTCGCCTTCGAGGCGTTCGCCACATCTGCGGCCTCGGATTGCGTCAGCCATCGGCCCTCTTCGCGACCGGCCTTGTAGAGGCAGGCCGCTGCGAACCCGGCCGGATGGACGCCCGTCGTGACGCCGCGCTCTTCGGCCTGTTCCGCGAGGGCTCGGGCCCGCTGTCGGATTTCGTCTGGACACTCGAGGTCCGACGCAAGGCGCGGCACGAACATGCTGGGGGAGACGGGCTCAGCAGGGAGGCCCAGCTCTTCGTTCAGCGTTTTGTAGGCGTTCGTGACCCGTGACTCCGCGACGCGGGCCATCTCACTGACCTCGCCCACCAACCGCGAGAGGCCGTTGCACCGGCAGGCTCCGTAGACGCTGGCCGCGGCGATGGCCTCGATGGATCTGCCCCGAAGCAGATCCTCGTTCTGAGCGCTCCGGAAAAGCTGACACGCCTGGTCACGGACCGAATCGGAGAGTTCCAGGGCACTCGCCAACCGACGCACTTCGCCCAGTCCGTGGGCGAGATTCCGTTCTGCTTTCGACCGCCAGCGACCACGGGTCTGCTCACGGCGCATCCGCGCGAGTCGCCGTCGCTTCTGCCCAGAGATCTCGTTCCCCTTCGCGTCAGTACCGCGACCGATCTCTGTCGACAGGCCGCGATCGTGGCGAGCCGCAGTGAGTGGGGCGCCCGTTCGTTCGCACTCCTCGTCGTCGTATGCCCGCCACTCCGGCCCGTGATCGATGCGCTGTTCGTTGATGACCAGCCCACAGTCCTCGCAGACCGTTTCGACCGCGTTCGTGGTGACCCGGCCGTCGCACTCGGGACACTGGTTAGCGTTCGTTTCCGTTTGGATGTCTTCGTCGAAGCCAGTTTCGTAGATGTCTCTGGTTGCCATCGTTCTCACCGTGTTTCGGGAACTCGCCTAGTACAGCGAGCCCCTCACCCATTGAGGGGATAATAAACTCTCAGAAGAGCTCTTTCACCGGAAACGGGAGAGAATTACGGTGCTATACCTCGTTAACGAGCGAGAGGACCTTCCAAAAGATGGCTTATACAGATTTGAATAAACTGATGGGAGATGGGTTTAGTAGTCGTACCAGTTATTCCATAGATCCACGAGTTGAGCGATGAAACTCACTGCATCAGATGTCGACCACTGGGTTGAGTCGCTACCGAATAAGTTCTGTATCTCATTTTGGCAATCGAACTCTGATAGTTGGGTCTCTACAAGCCAGTTCACGATTTCGACGTATCTCTCTTGGTAGTCGTTCTTGTACTTACCCGACGGAACGTTGTAGAGGAGACATTCAATACAAAATGAGGGTGCGAGTTCAGCCGAGATCTCTCCCTTACTCACAAGATAAGAGCGGGCATTCTTGAATATACGAATAGTCTCTCGATACCGTCCATACACAGATTGATTCATAGCCGCTCCGTTCTCATAGTGAATTTTCGGGTAGCTGACAATCTCTTTATCAGTTGACCTGTCTTGGAAGATAATTCCCTCGTCGTAATCTTGGTCGTATTTACTGTTGAACTGATTGTATCGACGATATTGGAGACACACTACGATGTCGGCAGTAAGGGGCAAGGAATCACTAGCTAAGACCAGCGCCCGATCCTCAACGGTAACAGCACTCCAACCGTAATAGGACCGAAGAGTGCTAACGACATCATCGTGAAAATCATCCAACCCATAGCTCGCACTGGAGTAATTCTCCTTATACTTCGACGTTTGAATGGCTGAAAGTCGAGTCAGATTTCGTCGCCACGTAGAATTCAGCTGTATAACCAGATCAACGTCGCTATCCGCGTAGATGTTAGTCGAATTTTTGTACGACCCTTGAAGATAAACCTCAAAATTCTTCCCTTTCTCCTGTGGAATGGAGTCGTCCGCGGTTAAGACATTCTTCACGCGGTTGTAGGTTTTCATCGCCGAATCGTCAGCCCCAGGATTACTCCAGGTTTCTAACTGTGATGTTGGGATACTCATTTTTGGCTCTGTTGAAGTCCTATCGTTCCAACATTTGTCTCGCTGGAATAGCCGTTAGGTAGGTGTGCGAATGTATCGGCTATTCTCCGCTACGACTGCGCTCGTAGACGTAGCTGAAAACGAGGCTGAGTGGGACGGCTATCCAGACCGTCCACACTACCACTACCAAGATGGTATCGGGGTACAGCTCAAAGAACGCTCCGAGGAACTCGGTGAGCGAGTTCGGCGGGTCAACTCCCCCGTATGGGTTCGAAAACTCGTAGCCGTACACCGGAGCCAGTAGCAACCACAAGCCAGTTCCGGCAAGGTAGTTCCCGGCGACCGTGACCAACGCTGCGACGGCACTGTAGTATGGGACACTCGACGGCAGGGAGCGCCACGTGAGCGCCCCGACCACGAATCCCGTGGCGAGGTACACCGGGGTCGCAGACAGAATCACCCCTGCGGAACCCACCATACCCGAAAGCAGCGTACTCACCGGAGCAAACACGATGCCACCGGCGAGGACACCGGCGGCCATACTGTAGCCGGCCCCGACGTCCTGTCGGTCCCCGAGCGGCAACCGTGTCGGTCCGTATCGACCGTACAGCCGCACCACTCGGTCTAGCCTAGCTACCATGACGCTCTGCACTCGTAACTTGTACTTGAAAGTACTTTTGTCCGCCGGCTGGACTGCATCTCGCTGTCCATCTCCCGGTCTGGGGCAGCATAGGCTACAGGATAGACCAGATAAACGGGCAGAACAGTATGAGACGGGTGTCTGACGCCAGTTTCTGGACGTTCACCGATCTGAGTTATAACCCAAAGGCTGTAAACGCAGATATCAAATGGCGTTGTCATCGATAGGCGGATAATTCTGCTCGCTGCATGATCGAAGCCAACTCGATCGACATATTTCCAGTCTGTATCTAACGTTCAGGGTACCTTGTCGATGTTGTGAGTGAGACAGCCGACAACGAGTTCACGGAACTGCTTCCACCAGCGCCGTGAGCGGATGAATGCCCCGTACTTGCGTTTGAGGCGAGAATTTACGGTCTCGTTCTGACTGCGCTGACCGTAGAGATCGGCGTCCAGTCGAGCGTTCCACGCCTTGCGAAGCGACGAAAATTCTCGATGCTTGATGACCGGACGAACACCGGTTTCACGGGCTAACGCCCGAATCTTCTGGTCGTCATATCCCTTATCCCCAAGAAGAACCGCTACTTCTCCGGTGTTTCGCTTGATCAGCGACGGCGCAATCTGCGAATCGTGTTTTCGCGTGGTCGTCACGTGTAAGTCGATAATTGCGTTCACTTTCGTGTCTACGAGAAGCGTGACTTTCAACTGCTGAATCGTCAACTTTGTTCGCTTCGTGTAGTGCTTTGAGGCGTGACTCCGGTCGAAGCCGGAGGCGTCGATACCAACGACACCGTTGGTCGGGAGGAGTGTGACAGAAAGGTTGAGTAGGACACGCCAAACCGCCATATCAAGCCGATTGAACGCCTTACACAGCGTCGAGGGAGACGGAAGTTCCTCAAGGTCGATGGCACTCCGAATCCGGGGCATCTCGATGAGTTCGTCGAGAAGCGTTCGGTACGTCGTATTCTTCCGAACTTTGAGACACAGCAGAACGATGTGTTGGTGGAGTGTGTACCGGCGTTTCGAGAACTTCGAGGAGTACCGAGCGACAGCTCGCCGAGCCAAGTGATACGCCTGCTCAACAAACCGGAGTAAGCGCGACTTTGGAAGGGCCTGCATTCGGTCAAACTACCGGGCGAACCTGTAACGCTCTGAGGATTTCAACAGAGCCTCATTTTTGCTTGTCGTCTTCCTCTTCGTCGCTGAGTTTGGCTTCTCCAGCAATCCGGTCGGTAACGGAGTCATCCAGATCTCGATTCGGTAGTTTGCCAATTAATTTTGCTTCCCCGGTCAGCCTCTCTTTGGCCTCTTCATGGGTTCCTACTTCATCATAGATGGAATCGTCTAATTCGTCATACCATTTTTCGGTAACATCCGGCATATCCTCATTGAGGTTCCTGCGCCTCGCCGCAAGCTCATGATATCGCTCCTCCATCTCATCCAGACCCGTCCCTTCCTTCGCCAACTCTAGCTTGATGAAATCCCGAAAATCGTCAAATAGACGCTGGTAGGCGTGTGCCGCCCGGTAATAGTTCTCCGCGGTATCTCCCGGATTTGCCATTCGCTGATACCCAGAGATAACTGCCGTAGTGATCGCTAAGGCGATCGGGATAATCGTCGGTAAAGAATCCCAGATCAAAGTAATAGTCAATAGACCTGCAATACCGAAAACCGCCCAATCCGAACGTCGGTTCCATTTAGAGTACCAGTCAGCTCCAACATAGTAGGCTTTGAACGTCCAAAGAACACTATCCGCCTCATTTGCTACTCTCTCACGTAATCGTTCATGTGCTTCGTAATCGAAATCGTCTGTCATAGTCTTCTATCCCGCCAAATACCTCATTTGAAGCTCTCCCCGTGGACCTCTTTCAGCTTCTCCTTAGCATCCTCAGTACGCCCCTCATCTTTCAGCCGCTTCGCCTCCTCAAGCTTCTTTCTCGCCCGCTTCGCCTTCTTCGCGGCCTGACGACGTTCACGCCAACCCATACCACTACTAACCTTCTCATCGTACACAGGCTCCTTCGCACCACCCTTCTTCATCCGACGGGGAAGCGTACGGACAAAGTCACGGGTCACTTCCTCGTGGGAATCAGGGACCTTCTCGCCCCGCCGGGCCTTCTCCTCGAAGTAGTTGTAGACCATCGTCTCCATGTGGTACGACCGGACACCCGAGTCGTTGTTCTCCGACCACTTCTTCATTGTCCGCGTCAAGGCCGACACCTTCCCGTTGTGTTCTTTATCCCTCGCCTCGAACATCTGCTTATACTTACGCGGATTCGTGCCCTGCCACGACTGCCTACCATGCGTGTCGGGAATCGCATACCCGTCACTCGCATCGGTAAATAGGCCAGAGATACCACCGCTTGGGTGATTTGCGTGTGGTACCTCACCGTACCGGAAGGCAGGTGCAACCTCAATGGTCGAATCGTGATATTTCACCTTCACCACATTTTGGTCAACCGTGACCTCCGTCTGCGAGAACCGGGGATCGTTCTGAATACGCCGCTTAATCGACCGCAAACAGTTCTGCGGCCCATTCTTCTGCTCCGTCCACTGCCGGTGCTCTTCTGCCGAGAGGACGATCATCACGTCCGCGTCGGAGTCCTTCTTGAGCGGGCCCGTCATCGTGCCACGTGTGTAGGAACCGATAAGTTGGCTGTCCTCAATCTCCATGTCCTCGCTGAGGATATCGACGATGACGTCCCGCCGATCGGAAATCGTCTTAGCCTGCCGATCAGTAATCTCGGTCTTCTCGGCGTGGTCCTCGTAACTCTCCTCAATCTCATCCTTCTTCGGCTTCTGCTCCTCCACCACGTCGTCGTCCGAGATAGCATCCATCAGGACCTGTCCGGCCCCACCACTATCCTCAGCCTCACGGTCGCTGTGGGAGTACGTTCCGCCGGTGGAGTTGTAGCCGCCACCCATCAGGCCGTCACCTCCTCACTGCGCGACCAGGCCATGATCGGCATCTGTCCCTGCCCGAGTGCACCGTTGATGTTGGCCTCCATCTGTGTGTAGCGTTCCTGCGATTGTTTGTAGGGGATGTCACGGAGCTGGACTTCGTCAATCCAGCGTTGGCCTGCAGCGGCCACGATCTGTGGGGGAAGCTGTTCCAGTCGATGCGTGGCTTGCAGACCGATGAGCATCACTTGGAGATTGGGTGCTTCAGAAACGACAGTTCGCAGATCCTCTTGGAGTTGGTAGAATCCAATGTTCGCCGTAAAGTACTGCGTACCGTAGAACACACAATACCGGGCCCCGAGATACTGGAAGACCTGGTAGCAGAGCCGGCGTTCATGCGGCGTCTCACCTTTCAACAGGGGGATGACTCGGGTTTTAGCGCCGTAGAGATTGCTGGCCATCCAGATCGTTCCTTTGAGGCATTTGAGCACGTGCTTTCGCCGAATCAGCGGGTCGTTTTCCTTGTAAACGGGGTAGTCGCACGGGATGTGAAAGTCCGGTTGGAATTGCTTGATCAACGCGAGTTCGTCGTCCCACCCGAGGTCGGAGAGCAGGCGGTCGTTGATCGTCGTGGTCGTAATGACGGTGATACGCTCTCCGAAATAGGACTCAGCTGTTTCTCCCTTGTTGACTAATGTTTTTACAGCGGTTATCCGAAGGAGTACCGTCAACTGGCGGGGGTGGTCATTGTGGAAGCGATCGTGGGCTTCCTGTCGTTCGATGAGTAAGACAGGCCCAGTTGGTGCTTCGTCTGTCGATACGATGTTGAATCCCTGGTGGTTTTCAGTGGGGATCTGGTGTTGTGTCATTGGTTAGATCACTCTCCGAGGAGCGTAGTCTGGTAATGCGGGTCGATGAACCGGGAGAGGACGTTGTCTGCAACGTACTGTAACGCCTCCACCTGTTCCCGCATGGTCAGCGATTGTTCATACAAGATGACGATGCCGCGTTTATCGAACCCGACCGTGATTTCAGTCCCTTCGTTCGGCAGCTTGACCTTGACTTTGGAGACGGGTTCGCCTTCGTACCGGTCCCAGAAGTCCGTGGCTTTCAGGCTGCGCCGGTCTCGACCTGAGATTTGCTCTGGCTCTGAGGTCTGCGTCGGGTTGAGGTCTGCTTTGACAATGTCCGGCGCCTGTTCGATGATCTGCTGGAGCGTGCTTTCTTCGAAGCTGAGGGTTTCGAGGGAGTAGCCGGGGACGAAATTGGTTTCAAGGAACTCCTGGAGTTCGCTTTCGACTTCCTTGTTACAGTTACCGATGGCAACGAAGTCACCGCCTAGGAACACAACGGGGTGTTTCTCTAGAATCTTCGTTTCGTGTTCACCTCCCAGTGTTTCGTACTTAAACTCCCGTTCAATCGCGTACTCGAACCAGAAGACGTCAGTCGCTACGCTGTCTAACGTCTCCGGAAGTGTTCCCCGGCCCAAGTCCGCGTTTGATTCTCGGGCTGAGAGCTGTGCAACTCGATCCTCGACGTCGTCCGTATCGAGGTCGTCGTGGGGTGTTGGTATCAATTTGTAACTAGGCATGGAATTCGCCCTCCTGTGCAATGCGGCGCTGCACTAAGGGTTTCACCGGGGCAGCCACCCGGTAAAATACGGACCGACCAGACTTCTCTTTCTCTAACAACGAGTCATCGAAGAGATTCTGGAGATGGTACGAGATTGTGGACTTGTCTCGATCTAGGAGTTCGACCAATTCCGAAGGTCGACGTCCCTGCGGATGTCGGGCCAACAGCACATGTTTGAGGATTAGCACCTGTTTTTCCGATAACTCGTAGATACGTTCCGCTGCGCCGTCTAGGTGGAGCGTCTGTGCCGCTGTATCAACTGCACCAACGTCACCAAGTTCCAGGTCGTTGAGAAAGGTCTCTTTTAGTGTTTTCCGGAGAAGTCGGTGGAACAGGCCTGGAATACCAGAACTGTACTCGTAGATACGTTGGTACAGGTCTGTGGATACTTCGATTGGGGCTGTACTGAACGCCTGCATCGTCGCATCCAATGCCGCGACCGTGGTCGGTTCATCCAGCGGTGAAAGCTCCACCACCTGTGAGACCGTGAGCGTGTCGTTGATCTTGTCTTTCACCATATTCCATCGTTCAGGCGTCCATGTCGTGACGACGAACACATCTGCAACGCGGCTACTAATCGTTCCCAGCGAATGCTCAATCCGCTTATCTTCCTCACAATCATCTAATAGGATGATTGCTTTCTCCAAGTCGCTGAGTTCAGCAAGAACACCGTCCCAATATGGCTTGCCCTCCTCAGTATCCTCCTTGAATTGGGCCGCGGAATACTCTCGGGACGGTAATCCGGTTTCTAACTGGTCCAGCATATGCTGGATTGTCGCAAGAAGTTGGGTTTTCCCGATACCGGTTACTCCGACAATGGGGATATGATGAGGTCCCTCTCGTCGAGAGAAAAACCCGAGGAACTCAGCGATCTCCTCAAGCTGAGCGTCGTGGTTGGGCGCGTGTTCCGGTTGCTCCCGGAAATGCCGTGACACGAACTCTTCTGTCACACGGTCGGGGCGAATATTCTGGTCTTGTAGCCAGGCCTCGTAGTTGCTGATATCGCCCTGTTGCCCGCGTGCAAATGCTTCTTCGAATCGATGCTGCTTATCGGAATTAACCATGTATTTCGTACAGTGCCCCTTCTATTCAAACTGTCGTACTCTCCCCAAAGTAATAAAACACTAGGGTCAATAACACGTCTAATCACAACTCCTTCCGCAAACACACCACCTTACAGACCTAATTTCGCACAGTAGGACCGATTCAACCCACGGTTGTGGCTGCGCGCGCAGCGACCGTAGGGAGCGAGCACGGAGCGGAGGGTGGGGCGGCGGGGTCAGGGCCGGTCCGGCGACCACAAAAAAGAAGACTGCGTCAGCTGGCTACTCTTCCCACCACCGGCCGCGCTCCGGGAACTCGATCCTGCTCCAGCCCGTGATGGCGAGACTGCACCGTCCTTGGTACCAATTTTTCTTGACCGCTCTGAACCGGACTGTCTGCCCTTCTCGAACCACCGTCTTTCCGCTCTTCTCCCAAATCGTGAATTTCGTCTGCCCGCTTTCGTCTTCGATGAGTCCGACTTGGGCGATTGCTGGGGAACTAGGATCCCAGAGTTCGCTCACTGTGCCTTCGACCGTCACCTCACCGACCGGGACGTCCGGCACGTCCGCGATGGGCACGATTGCCCCCGGCGCCGCCTTCAGTTCCTCGAGCGTCTCCAGCACCGCCTTCGGGACGTCCCGCCCGCGCTGCACCTTCTCGGCCAACTGCTTCGCGACGACTGCTCTCGACCAGCCGCCTTTCACTTCGTCGCTGATCCGCATCGCCTGCTCGTTGACCTCCGCGAGTTCGTCTTGCGTCAGCTTCTCCCGGGGATCCGTGCGCTCCACCGACGCCGGCTCGTCACGGCCACACAGCTCGCTGACGACTTCTTGCGTGCGCTGCTCCCGGCCCTCCTGCGTTCCCAGCTCGGCCTGGGCACTGATGCGCTCCAGTTCGGCTTCCCGCGCCCGAATACGCTCCTCCTGTTCGAGGGTGACACCGTGAATCCGGTCCTCGCTCGTGTCCGCGATCCCGTCCGGGTGGTTCGCATCCACCTTCGCCTGCGTCTCCTGCTCGACCGCGGCCTCGAACTCCGGCGTCTCGTCGACGACCGGGAAGCCGTCTTCATCGACCGCCTGACCGCCCGCTTTTTCGAATGCCTGTTCATCGACCGAAACGACCTTTCCGCTAGCGTTGTTACTAGACATTGGAATCACACCAGATTCCGAAGGCGCTCACGCGCCGACTCCGCGATGCTCCTACATCGCGGTTTTCCGACGATAACGACCGACAGAACCATCTGCGCGCTCTCGCTCGCGCCTTCGCGAGCGCCCTACCGGGCGCGAGCGAGAGCGCGCCATAGGGAGGCCACCCAACCAGCACCGCGCGCCGACCCGCCCGGAGCGAGCGGCCAGCGGAGTAAGCGTGGGGGGTGAGCAGCCACGCCGCGCAACCCCTCGCGCTTACCCGCTGGCGTCGAGACCAGATTCACTTTAGCCCGGAACGGGCGCGGGCGGTGCGGAGAGCGCCCGCACGCCCGGAATGGTCGGTCGCGAGCGACGCGGAGGGCGGCAGCGGCGAGCGGGGCGGGCCGTCACGTAGACACCTGCCCAGCCGATCACGTCGCTGGGTGGGCCATCGACACTCCTGGCGGACTCAGAAAGGGCGAGGCCGTCTCGGCCATCCCCCGACCCCGCAAGCACCGCGGGGACGAGGCGCGCAGCGGCGGTCGCGGGACGTCGAGCGGCCGAGGGCTTTCAGGAACGATCCCTATCTCGGACCCGCACGTCGTTATTCGCCGACGGACTGCGATTCGTCCTCGACGATGACGTCCACACCGTCCGGTGATACATCGAGTGGGATCCCCTCGACAGTGAACTGAACGGTGATGTTCTCATCGGCGGAGGCGATCACCTGTTCGAGCGCATCGGGGTCGACGTAATCGTGGAGCTGGTAGGAATCGTCCTCGAGTCCACACGTCTCCAGCGTCTCAATTATCTCGACGAGAAGGTCATTCGGTCCGCCCGAACTGTCCGATGGAGGGGAATGCATCTGAACGCTCGGGGGTTAGGGTGGCAGGCGTTTAAAACGTTAGGAGTCAACCACAGAAGCGCAGCGCTTTGATACTTGACTTAGCGCGTTCGGGATAGCGTCGGCGCAACCACAAGCGATTATGCGCTTTGACGCCGACTGGATGTCTCGCGCCGATGACCGCATTCTAGAGCATCTCTCTGAAGCCGGCCCCGACACCCCGAAGGAGATGGCGGACAGCGATCGGGTCCGATTCTCCCGTCAACACATCAATGCACGCTGCAAGACGCTGGTCAAATACGGCCTTCTCGTCCACCTCGGCAACGGCGTCTACGACATCACGCGAACGGGAGAGCAGTATCTCGCCGGCGACCTCGACGCTCGTGGCCTCGACCCCGAATAGCGTCAGCTGTCGCCGTCGACCAGGTCCTCGATAAACCGGAACCCGTTCACGAACGTCACCGAGTCACCGTAGCCCTCGCTCGCGAGCACGGTTTCGGCTCCCTCGCCGGCCGCGACATCGGTCGTGTAGATATAGACCTCGGTCGTCGTCCCCACACTGAGGTGCTGGGCAGCTAAGGCGGCGAGGGCGGCGTCGGCCCGCTCGACCTCGTCGGCGGGTCGGTCGTCGGCGTTCGCGATGAACCGCTGGACACCGTCCATCGCCCGTGAGACGATGGGCTCTGAAAACTCGAGCGACGGCGTGACTGTCGCCCAGCCCTCGTCAATCGCGGCGTCAATCGGCACCTCCTCCACGTTGGGGTCGTCGACGGTCAGCTCCTCGTACACTCGTTCGGGGAGTACGAAGGTGACGTCGTTCCGGCGAGCGAACCGCCGAACGGCCTGGTACCGACTGTTCGACGGCTGCCCCATCGCGACGAACAGGCCGGTGTCGGCGATGTGGAGCCGGCTCACGCGTCGTCAGCTGCGTCGCCGTCGTCGATGTTCAACTCGTCGAGTCCTGCCCCCGCCTCCTCGATGTCGTAGTGCTCGTGGACGACGGGCCGGAGCGCCTGGAGGATCATCTCCGCAGCCAACGGCGAGATGTCCAGATCCTCCGCCATCAGCCGGTGGGTCACCTCGCCGCGCTCGCGGGCGACCGCGTAGGTGAGCGCGGTCGCGAGGCCGGCGACGCCGTGGCGGTCGATGTAGGTGTCGATGTCGGCGTCCGTCTCGCGGCGGCCGACGGCGTCGATGAGCGCCGGCGTGATCGTGTACTCGCGGTCACCGGCGGCCGTCGTCACGGTCAGGTCGATCTCCCGGGCGGCGTACCGGCGTGGCTGCTCGTCGTCGGTGACGTCGACGACGCCGGCGTCGACGAGCCGGTTCACGTAGCTGTAGGCGGTCCCCTGGGCGAGCTCGAGGTCGTCCATTACGTCTTGGACGGTCGCCTCGCCCTCCCGAGCGAGGTACGCGTACAGCTGAGCCAGCTGTGGCTCTTCGAGGAGATCCGCGACCGAGAGGAAGTCCTGGACGATGTCGCCGTCGGCGCGATTTGAGGTGCGTGACACGGGTCGTTCTTGATTACAGTTTACAGCGAAACAGTAAAGAGTGTTTGGGTCACTCTGCCGGCGTCGCGACGAGATGCTCTTCGAGGTCGCGCGTCCAGTACGTCGCGAGGCCGCCCGGGCTACAGCGGGCGCACAACTGTAACGGGCCTTCCAGATGGCCGAGTTCGACCCGGAATCGCGTGAGCGCCGCGAGCGTGTCGACGACCAGTCCACAACCGTCACAGGCAACGTGATCGCGCTCGTCGGGATTCGGCTCCGTCTGAATCGCGCAGTCGACGCAGATCGGGTGGGTGACCCGTTCGTCCTGCCCCCAAGTATGCGCCTCGCCAGTCTCGGTACCGGGCGGGGCGTCGCAAAACGCACAGCCGACGAGGGTCTGCTGCATCACTCGCCCTCCGTGTCGGCGTCGCGGCCAGCCGTTCAGCCACGGTGGAAGACGGCCAGCTGCGTCGATGAGTCGAACGCGGTGCCGCTCGGCTCGTGAACCAGAACTTGGTCCTCGGGAACCGGAGTGACGACGTCCGCGTCGACGAGGTCGCTGACCAGGCGTTGGGCCGTCGTGTCGTCGACGTCCGCCGTGTCGACGCCGGCGGCGTCGCGGTCCTGGGCGAGCTGTTCCTTCTCAAACCGTTCGTAGTCGCGACTCGTGTCGTCGTGCGGATCGGGACCAGGCATGGTGATTCACGCAGCGCACACTATTGTGCGCTGCACGCCTCCCGGCGCCGACAAACAGTCGGGAGTGACAGCGTCAGTCCGGTCGCGGGTCGCGATAGCCGATGACGGCGACGTCGTCGATGAACAAGACGCCCTTCATGAAGTCGAGCTTGGTCAGGCTGTGCTGGTACAGGTTATGCCGGCCGAGATAGTTCACCGGCACCACCAGACAGCCGAACTCGATCTTCGGCCGGCCGTCCTTCTGGGTGCGGTACCCCTTCTGGAACTTGAGGAGGTCGTCGCTGACGTTCTTCCGCTCGCTCTTCTCGACCTCGATGGCGATGCGGTCGTCGGCGTCGTAGAGGTCGACGCTGTAGTTAAACCCTTGATGCGACCAGAGCTTGCAGTTCGGGTTGTAGCCCCCGGCGGCATCCCCTTCGTACTCGTACTGCGAGAGGCCGTCGGCGATTGCAGCATCGAACCCGCCGACCTCCGTGTGTTTCGTCGAGCCGTCGAAGACGCTTGCTGGGACGGCCTCGACGGCCGACCGAATCGAAGCCAACGAATCATCCGGAAACGCCTCGGACGAGGTTTGGGTACGGCGCTCGCTCAGTTTTGTGACCTCCTCGACGACGACCATACTCGCTCTCGACGAACAGTGGCCCGATAAAACCCGTCGCGACGGCCGTTCGGGCCCACCGGTCGCTAGGATACACGCACTCGAGGAGTCGGGCGGTGGGTGGGGGCGAGGGAGTGGACCCAACCCCTGCGTTAACCAACATCGTGTCGATATCGGCCGAAGATGTTGGTTAAGCCTAACCGCTACGGCGTTTGAAGCTCTCGAACTGGCTTCACGACGAAGGTGTCTGGTTCGGTGGCTGCTCTCTCACCTGACTGCTCCACCGGCGTCGAGGGCGACCGCGTGAGCTGGGTGATGAGCTCGTCGCGAACGGTTCGTCGAGGAATGGTGGTCTCCTGCCAACCCAGCCGGTCGTCGAAGCGCCGTTTCTGGAACTGCTCGCCGACATCGTCGCGGGCAACGTACTGCGTCCGCGTCGACCGCCCGACCTGCCGGGAGATTAAGACGGCGCCCACGGCCTCGTGCGTGAGCTCGACGAGAGCACACTCCACGAGCGCGACAACCGACGCGTGATCTCGGTCGGTCGGAACCGTCATCTCGAGGTCTGCCCACGGTGCCTCATCGCCGGGGGTAGTTCCTGCCTGATGCGCTGCTCGTGTTTCGCTGCGTCGTTCCGAAGCCATCGTCTATCGGGGGCAGGTGATGCGCCCCGCCACCCCTCGCGGGGGTAACAGACACCACCGAAACGCACCCGTTCAATCTATGAGCTAGACCTGACATGTCCGTAGTTCCGCTACCTCTGTGACGGCCCCTCGGCCTGAGAGAGCCGGCGGCCTTCGCACACTGCATATCGCCTCTTTCTTTGGACGAAAACCGCGATATGCAAGATACTATGACGCCCTCAAATCGAAGAATAACCCCGTCGGGCCGATTTGAGAGTGTAGAAAGTACCTCGACGAGTTCGTGAACAGGATTGTGATCTCAAAAATTGCTCGACGAAGGGGTAATGAGGCTGATTTCGGCCGTACTCGACTCATATCCGGTGAGTTCCACAATTAAACAAGGAGACTTGAAATGCTCTCCTGCCTGCCTTTAGGTTATGAAATCGCCCTATTACCACGAAGCCTGGCGCGTTAGCCGCTGAAAATTGCTCGACGAATCTTCTTCTGACTACCTTCGCTTTAATCCACAGGCGCCAACAAGACTGATGACTATGATTCACGTAGAGTGATATATCGGTGTGGACATCGATTTATACTCTTTATTAGAAATATCATGATTCACGATGTCCTTTTTACCGCACATTGAAGTGGTGTTAATACATATCACAATCAACTGCTATGTCTTCGGAGGAGTTTGGTTACAAACTGAACCAAGAAATGAAAGAGGAGCTGAAGGCCCAGAAATTCAAAAACGAGAGACTGAGGCGGCTTCTCGAGATATTCACTGGAGACTCCATAGAGGGTGAAACGAAGGATCGAATGGCTGAATGGTTGGCTGGAGAATACCGAGAGGAGACTGAAGAGTTTTTGATTGATCTGGAGCGAATGCGGAGTGAACGACTTAGTTTGAACCGGGCTAAAGATCACCTGCACGAGCACTATGGACTAGAGAGGGACACAGTCGAAGAAATTGAGGGGACCCTTGATCTGGTTCTTACCTTGTACGAATTGAAGTACTCCGGTGAAATTGATGCTGCGGGCTTTTCTACTCTAATCGCTTACTCCAGTATCTTTGCGGAAAAGAGCCAGGAGGTCTATATTCTAGAGGAGGATATTGACTTGGAAGATGTAGAGGAGGATGTCCAGAGTCATCTTTCCGAAACGAACAATCATCATCGGCATGCCTTGGGTGCTCGAGTCCACCCAAAGGAATCAGGAGTTCAAATCAAGTTATTCTCTGAATACGGTCGAAAACCATACGTCAGCTTCAGCTTCAGAGAAGACGGAACTGAAAGTCCGCCGAGTGACCCAGAAGTCGAGTATAAGCCGTCGTACCCACTCAAAACCATCCAATTGGAGCTGCGGGAAATCCCCGAAGGGGTTGAGGTTGTGTTCTCAAAAGATCCGCTTGATGGTTGGAAGACTCGTTTGGAGGAGTTCTTTCAAGGAACGTTCTCAATTACAGATGTCTTCGACCGCTTGGAGAGAAGAGAATCTGAAGTCGCTGGTGAAATCCGTTCGGTAGCGAAGGAAGCTGCCGAAAACGATGAAGACGCAGTTGAAACGGTTGAGGAAAGTCTTAGTGCCCGAAGAGAGGAATTGGTCGAGCAACTTAGAGAGGATGAGGATTTGGATGAGGACCAAGTTGCAGAGACAGAGGAGCGTCTTGAAACGGTTCGTCTAGCCGGCTTCGTTATCTCGGACGATCAAAATACCCAGACAGACGACTTCCGTCTTGTCTCGGATAATTTCTCAGGTTTCTTAAATTCTGTTGACAGTATGGATGATGGTCTAGAAGCGTATCTAAAGGAAGCTGATGACGAAAACGTACAAGTGGTAGTTGAGATTGAGGACGAGAAAGTGAGGATCCAGGGGGATACGTGGTCGCCACTCTACGGGAAAATGAGCACAGAGAACTTAGAGACTCTCCGACTCTTCTTCGATACAATCAGGGATGAATGAAGGACAAATAGAGGGAGTAAATCAGTTCCTCAAGAAGGGGTTCCGATTAAAGCAGGAGGAGGTTCCTACTCCGCTTGGAAACACTGAGTTCGTCAGAGAGGTTTTATCTGATCCAAATCAGTGTCCGAAATGCGATGGACCGATCAAAATTATCGGACGGCCAGAAGACAGTGATGGTGTCTTTGTTACCAAGTGTAAGAAGCGACGGGAGCATATAGAGCGGACGCCCCGTGAAGAACGGATACGGTATGAACTTAGTTATGAAACTGTCTTCAGCTGTATTTGTGAATCATTTGGATGGGAGTTTTTAGAGTTCGACTCTCGAAGTACACTCCCAAGATATCTCATCGGGCACACAGCAGAAGACATCGATATCTGCCTAATCCATACAGAGAACCGTTATGAGAAGACGATTAAGGAGGTTTTTGACCAGGCCATTCGCCGGGAACAAGTAACGCTTCTTTTTACTCCTCGTTCTTCGGTCAAGGAGATATTCGAGATAACCGAAGTCTTTGCAGTCGGCCCTTTGGTATGTCCAGTCCCCTTTGAGAATCTAGAACGCCCTGATTCGATCAAGGAGTCGGTTATCAACGCAAAACGAAGCCGTGATCTCACTCATCAAATTGAACAGCAAAGAGGTATTGAGGCAGATAGCTTCCTGAAGAAAGGGGATAAAAACCCCCTCTACATTGCTACTGAATTGGCGTATATGCGGTTACTTCGCGAAAATGGAGAATTGTCGGTAGCTGATGGGTCTCGGTTAGAAGAGATTTGTTCAGCCGCTTTCTCGCACATCGCGACTGTTCTACCAGGTGTGGGTGGAGAAGATGACTCAGGTGAATCCCTTCCAGACAACATTTTCCGCCTGCCAGAGGACGAGGCGAAGGGTTACGACCCGATCTTGGCCTTAGTTGATACAAAGTCCGGGACGGACGCCAACTTTGCTAAGGAGTTAATCGAACGGAAACACAGGGGGTACATTGAGCGTGTTCAGCGTCAGCCCTCTCTCCGTGATCATACCGTAGCACACACCTTCGTTGTCTTTGATGTAGATGGTCATCAGGAAATTGAGTTCTACAACGCGATGCAGCAATACTACGATGCTGATACCGTAATGGTCGTCCTCACTTCCGAAGCTCTAGCCTATATCGTAGCAGCGTATTTTTCAGCAGTCACAGCGAACGAGTTGGAACTAGCGGAGGGTGAATTCACGGATGTTATTCGGCCCTTCTTCAGCAGAGATAGATTCTATGGAGACCTCACGACTGACGACAGGAGAAGGACTCGGCTTGATGTGGATTCAGACTACCCAGATCATCTACGGGACGAGTATGTGCAGAAGTATATTGAAAAAGAACAACTGATCGTTGTAACTGGGGATATGGTTGATTCTCACTTTAGGAACACTATCGACACAAAGGGACGAATCGAGCACATATTAGAGGGATATCTATTAGCGTAGAAGTCCTTCCGCATCAATCTACTGTCTTTTTTGCATCAATAATATCGAATCAAGTGGGTTCAACGGATTCTACCCAGTCAGAACTGCTCAGTGGGCCCAGCTGATTCCTCGTCAACTTGCCCGTACATCTCATCCGGGAACGGGAGACTGCCCCAGATCGAGTAGGGACACTGGTCTTGGCCGATGCAGTACCGCTGTAGATCGTCGTTATCGCAGTTCATCGGTAGCGGCGTGTCGCCGTCGATGGTGTTCGAGAACTCGTAGCGGACCTGATACTCGGTTTCCTGTTCGTCATACCACGGCCACCGGGAGAAGACGTCCTTGAGGTCCGCAACGATCTCGTCGAGGCTGCTGTCTTGGTACTGCGGGAGCCACATCACCATCCGCGCGAAGTTGTAGAGGTCCTTTCGCACCGGCTTCTTCTCGTGTAGCCGCTCCTCCATATTCGCCATACAGGGGAGTTCAAAGAGGTCCTCGATCTCTCGCACTTCGATCTGTTCGGCGCCGGTTCCGGCTCGTCCGATTCGGTACGTATTGACGCGCCCGTCGCGGTCGATGGTGACGGCCGAGTGGGACTCGTGGTCGGCCAGCGTCTTCGCAAGACTGCTCGGACTCGATATCCAGTCCGTTACAGAGGATTCCCACTCATCCTCGGCCTCGTACGCCTCGACCGCTCGATAGAGCTCTTTCGCCGTGTGGAACTCCCCTTTCTGGGCGACGTCGTCGGGCGAGTCACTCAGGGCCCGTCGGAGGACGCGGATCGTCCGTTCCCCACGGTCCCAGTTCCGCCAGATACGCTCGTGATGGCCGGTCTCGAGGAAGCGATCGATTCGCTCAGTTATCGCCGACTCGTTCGTGGTCAGCCACGTCAGCTGGTCGTCGGAGAGCCCGTCTTCTTGCACCCGCAGGAGCTTCTTGAACGCCCGCTCGGCGTAGTCCCGATACTTGCTGTCGAAATCACCCACTGGGACGTACTGGTTGTTGTCCTTCACTCGCGTCAGTATCTCTCCGTCGTCACTCCTCGTCGCCGCATCGTCCTCCCGAACAAGGCATTTGCGTGACGCCGCCGCCATCGGGATTTCGAGGTACAGGCCCTCCCCTAACTCCGGCATCTCTGTGATGCCCGTACAGACCCGACCCGGATGTGGGCCATCCTCACCGGGCTCCTTGCTGTACAGCACGTCGGCGATGTCCTGCTGGAGTGACCCATCGCCGTGGGCCCGAATGAGGGAGGCGAGATTGTTGACGTACAGCTCTCGAATGTCGTAGAGCACCTGGATGTTCCGGGGTGACGCGTGCTCGAACTTCGGGTGCTCTTTCACACAGATCGCACTCAACGTCGCGAGGACAGCGAGCGTCCCCGGTTCGTCGACGAACGGCTCCTCGGCGGCATCGGCACGAACCTCCTCTTTGAACGCCGCCGTCCCGAACCGCTCGACGTCGTTCACGAGGTCCTCTGGTTGGTCCTCGCCGTCGACGACGTATCGGTTGTAGCCACGCGTAAACAGCTGGTTGATGCGGGTCTCACCGTACTCCAGCGGGAGTGCCGCAACTCGATACGCCATGTCTTCGTCGTCGGTGGGCGTACTCGGACTCATTCGTCGATCACCTCGGGTGTCGCCGACCGAACGTCGAACGCCGGGCTCTCGATTGGTTGAACGATGCTACAGACGTCGGCGTGGAGCGAGTAGGGGAGGCGAGCAACACGCCGGCGGTCGGCCGTCACGACCGGATCGATGGGAATGTCGTACGTCTCGAGGAGGAGGTCGTTCAACACCTCGCGACTCTGCTCGTCGTACCGGTGAGCCGGGTCGGTATCCAGCAGGTAGACGTGGACGCCCTGCCCGCTGTACACCACCATCGTCTCCTCGGCACCGAAATCGTCCTCGAAGATGTCGCGCACCTCGAACCCGTACTCGATGGCTTGGTCGACGTCTTCGAAGGCGTACGGATACCCGGTTGGCTCGGCGTCGAGGATGCCGGCGGCGTCGAGGAGTGCCTCGTCGTCCCGGTCGTCGATGTTGTCCGAGACAGCATCCGCGGCTCGTTCGCGAGCGATCTCCTTGGCATCGATGTCGACGAGGAGGACCCACGGCCGCTCCCAGTGGTCGAGTGCGTAGTAGACGGCATCGGGGCGTGGATCCGGTTGCTCCAAGACTTCTGGATCAGCGAGTGCGAATTCGCTTCGGCCCAGCGGGTCGTTCCGTGCGGGATGGCGAACGAACTCAACGACGTCCTCAAAGCTGTTGAACTCCGCCGTCGTCCGATCGCCTGATGGATTCGTTTGCCACGTATCCCGCCGGATGAAGTCCTTGTCCGGCACCTCATCGTTGCGCACCGGATGGTCCTCGCGGAAGGCGACAGCGTACTGTTTCGGACCGGTCCCCGTGATGAACTCCGGCAGGTCGTCGACATAGCGGGGAAATTCCTCAGCGTAGTAGGCATAGATCTCCTCACGCGTTGCCTGTCGCCACGTCATGACTCGAGTTCCTCTTTGAGATTTTTGAACCCTCGAACGGTGGTCAGGCCGTCAGCACTGAGTTCCTCGACAGCGTCTCTAATGTTCGCGAACGACCGCGCCGACCGCCCACTGACAGGCTCGTCGATCCTGTCGGCGTCGGCCAACGCGTCGAGCACGCCGATGGCTGTCTCCCGAGTGTTGAACGCCCAAACTGCGTCGCCGTCCACGGCGCTGAGCTTGTCGTAATCCTCGACCGGGGCGTGTCTGTTGTTACTCGCGAGCTCCGCTTCACCTGCCCAGACCAGATTGCCCTCATCGTCGAACCCGGCTACATCCAGCACCGTTCCATCGTCGTATTCGTAGTACGGTTCGACGCGAACGACGTCGTCCTGCTGCTGGAGCCACGACTCGAGGAGCCGGACGCCGACCTTGTGCGGGGTTTTTTCGCCGAGGTCACCCTCGCCGGGGCCGGCGTTCAGTTCCTTGCCGAGGAGGTCACGCCCGGCCGGAAGCACGGTGTAGTACTTGCGCCCAGCGGCGGATCCCTCGTCCAATAGCTCCTGTTCCGTGAGCCGCTCCAGATTGAGGTCCTCGTAGTCGTCCCGCAGCTGGCGCATACTCTTCAAGAGCGTGTACTCGTCGTCCTCTCTGTTCATCACGTCGAGGACTCGGCTCAGGAATCGGACATCGTCGCGACTGAGCCCGCGTTCTCGAAGCTCGTCATCGGGAACGGGTACACCGCTGTCCTGAACGGGCGTTGATCCGTTCGCCGGTTGCGCTGCTTGGTCGGGAGCTGGGTCACCATCGCTAGCAGCGGGTTCCCCGAACAACGAACTGATCTCCCTGTGGTCTCCACCTGACTCGCTGTCCGTCTCGGGTTGAGTCGTCGACGTCGACCCGTCCTCGGTCGTCGCTTGGCTGATGAACGCGGACTGGGTCGGATCGCTCCCCGTCTCTCCATCAACCGATGAGCCCGTCGTGTCGGCTCCTGAACTTCCCCAGCCCGCCTCCTCCGGGGCAGGGCTCGTTTCAGTCGTCGCTGTCAGCCCGTACTGGGCCTGTGTCCGTTCGACCATCCGTGGCCGGGACACGGACTCGAAATGGTCTTCCTGCGGCTCTGTGAGCGGCTGGTCGCTTTCTGGATGCCCCGGCGCGATGGGGAGCGGCTTCAGCGAGAACGGCGGTGGGCCAGTTTCCCCGAACGAGGGGCTCGGGAGCTGGGCGATCCACTCACCGCTCGGGAGCGTGTTGATTCGGTTGCGAAGTTCGGTCGGACTGAGGTCCTCGTGGGCGAGCGACTCCGCGAGATCGCGTTCAATCGAGATGTTGCCGATGAGCTTCGTCTTGATGTTGTTCAGCACCTCGTCGTAGGCCCGTTCGTTCCGATTCCGCACCTGCTCGGGGAACTGCATCACGAGCCCCATACTCAGGCCGAACGACCGGCCCTGCGGCAGTAGTTGCTCGGAGACGAGCTTCGTCGACGCGACCGGCGCCGCCTCCTCGATGATGAGGTTGGTGAGCTTCTCGTAGTCGGTCTGGCCGTCGCGTCGGCGCACCTGGACGGCGTCCCAGAGGTTACTCAACAGGAGCAAGGTGATCGCCCGCTGGGCCTCCGGACGGAGGTCCCCGAGGTCGAAGATGATGGTCGCGTCTTCAGCGAGGAATTCGCGGAAGTCGAAGCGGTTGTCGACGTACTCGCCGGCGTCGTTCTGTTCGGGAACGTGACTGAAGATGCGCCGGAGATGCGCGTCCTCTTTGAGCTTGTCGAGTCGGTTCCCGACGGCGTCCATCGACACCTGGAACTGGTGGTTGTCCTTCGCAAAGTGGCGCGTCAGCGACTCCTCGATGTTCTGGTTGTCCGCCGAGACCGGCGGAATCGTCTGGTCGCGTTGCATCCGGAGGGCGGCGGCGAAGAGGTCGTCCAGGCCAAACACGTCGCTGCCGTACTCCTCGTCGAACAGCGCCTTGATGAGGTAGCTGAGAATCTCGTTCGCGACGAACGCCTGGCCGTACTGCTCGCGGCCCATGATCATCCGGAGGATGTCGTGGAAGTGGTCGACCTTGTCCTGAATCGCGTCCTCCCGGTTACGGCCCGCTTCGAGCGCCGGCCGAATGTCGAAGAACGAGAACGCGGGGATCGTCTCCGGGACGCGGAAGTGGTAGACGTCGTCCAAGCCACCGAACCGCTCGTAGTGGCAGCGCAGGTAGTTCTCACACATCCCGTCACCCTTCGGATCGACGATGACGACGGGCCCACCAGTTGACTCGCGCAGGGAGAGGGCGTCGTTGATGATGGCCTTCGACTTCCCACCCCCAGTCGACGCGAACCGCCCGTAATGCGTGGGCAACAGGTCCGGCGGGATTTGGATCGGATCCGGTCGCGGCTCCCCGTTATCGTCGAGGGCATACCCGATTTTCATTCCGTCCTGGAACTGCTGGATCAGGTCGGGATTCGGCCACGGGAGCGGATTGCGACTCTGCTGTTCGGCGCGAGTCCCCCGTGTTCCCTCAACGGTCAACTGTTCGGAGGAGGGGACGAGGACGAAGTTCGCGAGTTCCGTCCCACAGAGAACTAACTCAGGCCGGGTCTTCCCCCGGCCCGTCGTTAGCTCTCGGTTGAGCAAACGCTGGAGCGCGGCCCGTGCGTTCTTCTCCTTGGTTTCCTCACGAAAACCACTCTCTCGGAACCGCTGTCCCTCGACCTCGTAGAACGGCCCGTCGAGTGGGTCAAACACCGGGAGGAGCGAATCCATGCGAGCATCGAGGTCGTCGCGAGTGCCATCAGTAGGGACGCCGACGGCGCGGATGTTCGCCGTGAACGACCGTCTGGCGTTCTTCGCATCGATGTACTCGATCCGTTTCTCGACGGACTCACTGATCTGCCGTTCGTCCTGGTCGCTCCGATGGTCCTCGACCTCGAGGAACGACCCGACGACCTCTTGGAAGAACGTGTCTCGGCCGTCGACGAGGTCCTCTTTCCGTACTTCCGCGTCGGACTGCCAGCTGCTGCGTCGTGTGAAGACGACTTGGAACGCGGTCGGGGCTGTCGCCTCCATCAGGTGGTCGATGAGCGTCGCGAGCGCGGCACCGGGTTGGTCGACCGAGGAGAGATTCCCGTCTGACTCGTCCGCTGTGAACGGCGTCAGCGACGTCATCCAGTCCTGCTTCCGAGACACGGACCCACACCACTGGACACCGAGCGGGGAGATGGCGTCCTCGGCTGGCCGTGCCAGGATCGTACCTCTCGGCGTCATCGTCGGCTTCTCGATCGATGGCTGCTGCTCATCCTCAGGGAGTGTCTCGGGGGAGGCAAGTTCGAGAACGGAGTCGCCGACGACAACGTGATGGTCGGGAATTGTGGCGGATACCGTGCCGCCGTCGACGACCGGGTCCGTATTGGCTGCGTCGGCGTCAGCCGGCCCTTCGTCGACGTGCTCGTACTGCTCCCCTGGACCAAACTCGTACTGAAGCCGCCCGGCTTCGTAGTGGTCGACGAACTCTTCTGGTGTCAACTCGACCGGCTGAATGAGACGGTCGGCGACGTCGATGTCGACGCGTTCGATATCGAACGTGGACGGGTAGATCGAGCGGAGCCGCTTTTCGACAGTATCGAGGTGAGCATCGGCGCCGTAGAAGAACTCCACCGGCTCATCCGGCCCATCACTGATCGCGAGAAACTCAAAGCGAGGTGGTGTCTCACTGTTGAGCGGGTTCAGCTTTGCTCCGAGGCCTGACGACCCCGGCGTAGTCAGTTTGTGGAGGCTGTCGAGGACGCGGGGGATGCTTTCGGCATCGAGCTGCTCGGAGGTCGGGGTGACGCGCAGGTAGTCAGCCATCGTCGGTTCCCTCCGTTGACCCGCCGTCTGGCTCGGCTGCGACGGCGTCGGATTCATCCTTGGTGGTGTTCGTTTCGCTCGTTCCGTTCGTTACTTGCTCTTCTAGGTCCGCTTGGAATTCCTCCATCTCACTATCGACTGCGCTGTCGCCGGCGCCGGGGAGCGAGGAGCGGACCTGGGCAGTCGGGTCGAAGTCGATGACCTGTTTCTCCTTGGGCATCGCTTTGACCTGAATGCCGCGCCACTCGCCGTCGACGCCGACCAGTGCCTCGGAGAAGCCAGCGTCCTCGTTGCCGGGCACCGCATCCTGGACGAACCGCATCTGTGCGTAGTTCAGACCGAACTCGTCGGCCCACTCCTCGTCCATCCCATCGAGGCGGTGGAATTGCTTGACGGCACACTGATCAAGGATCGCTTCGGATTCGGCGTGCTCGAAGAACTCGTCGACCGTCTGGGTGACCAGCCGGATCGAGAGGTCGTGGTGACGGTGGTGCCGGAAGACAGTCTCTAGGAACGCCAGACTGGCGGCGTCCTGCATAATGTAGCGCGCCTCGTCGATGTAGAACACGACCTCCTTGTCCGAGACCTTCGCTCGCTCGTACACAAGCGAGATGAGGAGCTGCATCGTCAGCGCCGTGCTGCTGTCGACGCTCCCTTCCTGCTGGGCGAGATCGAGATAGATGACCTTCTCGTCCCGGATGTCGAAATCGGATTCCTGCCCGAGATTCGCGTGGCGACCGTCGTCCTCGAAGGGGCGGAGCTGATCGAGCAGCCACGTTGCGTCCTCCTTGATCTTCCCGGCTTCCTCGTCGGACCGCACGACGAACTCCTCGGGGTCGTCGACCATATCCTCGAAGACGTCCATCATGTCGCGGATGGTCGGGCTCGGGTTGCTGTGCGTGGAGATGTCGTCCGTAATGTCCTGGCGCTTGTAGGCGCGCTTGAGCCCGAGTTCGAGCGTCGTCCGCCGGTCGCCCAGCGAGATACCGCGGAGGGCGAAGAAGTTCGTGAGGAAGCTCATCGCGTCGTCGAGCTTCTCGTTGAACGGGCTCGCGTCCTCACCCATCGCCCGCTGGACGTGCTCCGGCGTCTCTCGGATTTCCAGCGGATTCAGACCGAGCGTCCCGCCGACCGTGATCCGTTTGGCGTCGAGGGCTTCCGAGACACCGGCCCAGTTGTTCAGCGGCTCGAGGATGATGCCGATACGGTCCTTGCTCTGTTCGATGGACCGGATGAAGTTCTGCTTGGAACTGAACGACTTCCCCGAGCCCGTGTCGCCGACAGTGAACATCGCGTACCCGTTGTCTCGGGCGAACGGGTCGATGACCACAGGGCTCTGGTTGTCCTTGTGAATCCCGAACTCGACGCCGCCCTCCTCGAGGATCGTCGCGTTGTGCGGCGAGGACAGCAGCGCGCCGACGGCGCCGCCGAGCGCGATTGACGTTCGGCCGAACTCGTTGTCGCCGATGGGCGCGGCAGACTGAAGGGCGAGGTCCTGCCGACAGATTGCGGTCTTCGGCGTGAGGTTCGCCGGATCGTCACGAAGCGCACTCTTGACCTTCTGGACGGCGTCTCTGAGGTCGTCCTTCTCGTCGGCCCGAACGGTGATGAACATCCCCTGGTCGAAAACGCTCGCGCCGTTCTCGACAGCTGTGTAGGTCGCTGCAGCCTCGTTGGCCCGCTCTTGGAGGTAGGCACTCCGGACGCTCTGTTCAAGGTCAGCGTCGACCTGGAGGTCGTCAGCGATGTCCTGCAGTTCGTTCCGGGCCCGCTCCTGGTTTTTCGGCGTGATGTGGGCCGTCAGGTCGAACTGCACGTCGGTCATCTCGAAGAGATCGCTGAGGTAGCCGTCGTTGGGGTAGTCCGGGTAGTCGGCGATGTACAGCGTCGTCGTCCACTGCTCGCCGACTCGTGCGGCTCGCGTTTCCCACTCGGCGGCAGCCGGCGCGGTCACCGTCTTGTGAGACTCGGCGATGTCGTCGAGGAGCTGGCGTTCGGCCTCGCCCTGTTCGAGTGTCTCCTCGTCGAGTACGTCGGAGAACTCGACTTCTTCCGTGTCGTCTTCGGTGTACCAGTCCCAGAGGAGTTTCCCACCGATACCGAGCAGGCCAACGATGAGGAGATAGAGCGCTGCGCCCTCCGTAGAGGTCGGACTGGAGAGCCACCTGACGAGCTGACTGCCCACGCCGCCTCCCGCTTGAAGGATCGCGCTACGCATCGAACGCATCCTCCCGGCGCGATTGGCCGATGATCGGTTGTTCGCGAACGACACGCTCTGCCTCGTCGTAGTCGTGTTCGCGACCGTTCCAGAAGTCCATATTCAGGACGAACAGTTCGACCGTGCTGAGCCGCCGTGCGGACCATCCGGACGCCTGCTGGATGAACTCGGATCGCACGTCGTTCACCCGACTGTCGAGCTTCTCGAACATCTGCGCGCGCCGCTCGACGTCGGTGAGGTCCTCGCGGCGGGTGACGAACGGGTTGAACAGGAAGCCGATGACGGGGAACTGCGTCAGCTTCTCGGCGGGCGTGCCCTCGTCGCGGAAGCGGTCGTAGACCTCCAACGGGCTGACCTGGACGCCGATGTAGTATCGCACCTGCTGGATGCCGCGCTCCCGCATCTCCTTCGGTCGGGTCTCCCGGTACTCCTCGAGGAGTTCCTTGAAGATCGGGTTCTCCGTGACGTCTTCGTCGTTGAGGCGGTCTTCGATGTTCTCCGTAATCTGTTTGACCGGGAACGAGCGGGTCGTCGCGTGGAGTTTGAGCTTCGAGTCCAGCTCTTTGTTGGCGAAGTCCTCGCCAGCGTCTTGGAGCTGGGCCCAGTCGTCGGACATCGCGAAGTCCATGTTGTCGGGGTCGATCTCGATGAACGCCTCCATCGTCCCGTCGTCCCGCTGAATGGCTCCTGCGCCCGTCCACGCCCGCTCGATGTTCGTGAGGTCCTGCGTTCGCTCGTCCGGCTTGAAGGGCGTGTAGTTCGACAGGCCGCCCTCGTTGCGCTCTGTTTCGTTGGTGCTCCCGTCGGCGTCTTCGGGAGCACTGAACGTAATCTGCGGCCGCTTGACGTACCGATAGACGTCCTTGGTCCACGTCCACGCATTCAGGTGATCGGGAGAGACGTAGACGATGGCGACGCCGAAGCCGAAGCCGCCGGCGACGAACGGAAGCGCAAGCGATTCGATTCCCGTGAGGCCAGCGATGAACAGGCCGACGATCGGGAAGGCGATCAGGACGCCCACGTCGCCCTCCTCGATATTGAGGTAGGGGATACGACTCTCCTCACCGAACTGGTCCATGATGCGCCGTGCGGCTGCGTCTTGATCTATCGACATGGGTTGTTAGTAGCTTCCAGGGTCGTTCTCGGTCCGCCGGTAGGACGGCGTCCCGTTGTCTTCGTCACCGTTCGTCCCTCGAGCTGCTGCTTTCTGGGCGACCGCGTGCCCTGCGGCGGCCTTGGGCCCCCATCGGGCTGCGGTCGTCGCGACGCCAGCCCCACCAACGTAGGCCCCGGCAGCTACGCCGCCGATGAGAGCCGCACCCTTCGTGGCGCCACCCAGAACCTTCGCTGTCAGTGGGGTTGCGTACTTGAACGTCTTCCAAGTCAGATACAGCGCAATCAGGGGGAGTGACGCTGCGACCAAGTAGCGTAAAAATGGGCTACTCGGGGCGATAGCGTTCTGCGAGTACAGTAGATCGTATCCTTTGAAAACCACCGCTGCCGGCAGAGGCAGGACGGCTAATGGCACGAATCGCTTGCTGAATCCCATCGCGATATCGGAGAGAACCGGAATATTGCCATATGCAAGAGCGAACGCAATCGGCATTCCGTACACGTAGACGTAGAGTAGAACCTCTCGAATGTAGTAGAGAGCCTCCAAGGCCCACATCGAAAGACCACCGATCAGGGCGAAGACGAGCGAAAGTCCGGGGTTCGTAAGGGAGACTTCGAGGAAGTTTAGCATCGCCTCTCCCAAAGAACTCAGACTCGGCATCAGGGCGACGGTGAACCCATCAACGATGTAGAGGCCGAGGATACTCACCCAGTACCAGGTGATGATTAGGAACGCACCGACCCAAGCGGTTTTCTTGGTGCGCCTGGCCTCGTATGCACTACCGATATTGAAGATTCGAACCGTGTGTCGGCCTTGGACGCACATTACGAGGAGGAGAAGTGAGATCAACATGATCTCACCCCCGACTAGTGCATCCTGAATTGCAGGCCAGGGAGCATTTTGGGGTTCACCGAAGACGAACGCTCCGTTGGTGTCTGGTGTCGGTGTTCCAAACATTTCCTCAGTGAGGGTCTCGTAGCCAGAGCGGAGACCGTCCATGAAGAGGCCGACAAACCAATCGACGACCTCTTTGAACCCCTCCAGTACGACGTCGATTAGATCAACCATGATTAGGCCTCACTGATGGAAATATCACAGCTATCTGAGTCCTGAGACGCTGAGTACTGGATGCTGTACGTTTTCGTAATCCGATCTCCACCCACCCGTGTTTCCAGGATCAGCTCAAACTTGCCAGACTTCGCCTCGTCCGAGCAGGAACTTCCTGCTCCAGGAACGAAGGCGAATGGCGAGCGTGAACTGTAAATCGTGACTTGGGCCCCTGGAGCGATAGTGACCTGTTCGACCTCCGAATCTGATTCAGGGTCGTAGATCCCGCTCACATCTTCATCGTCTGCGTAGTTCGTACCCTCCTCGTCAGATGGGTAGGGAACATCACCGATGAAGAGTAGTTTCGTTACCGCGTCAGGTCCACTTCCCCGATTTGCGACGGTGACAAAGGCCTCTTCTTCGATCTTGTCTTCTGATCCATCCCACATCTCATCGGGTTGGTTTCTCCCAATTCCCATCTCGACGATTTCTAAGTTCGGCTGGACAGAGAGGGAACTCTCACCAACCGTCTCCTCACCGTTGAGAGCAACAACCTCGTACTCGCCGGGTGCGTAGCTCGTTCCGAGATCGAAGGACACCTGTTGTGACCCCGCAGCGACTTCCCGCTGACCGAACAGCTCCCCATTCGGCTGAATGAGGTTGATCTGGTCGAACTCTGAGTCGGCGGCGAACTCGACGACGAGTGCTGTTCCATCGACGGTCACCTGCTGGAACACTCCCGACCCATCTGCGGGGTTCTCGCTCCCATTCGGAGTGGTGCTTCCGTTACTGTCCAGGCACCCGGCCACACTCGCGAGCGCGGCGCCGGCGACTGTTCGGAGGGCGGTCCGTCTGCTGAGGTGGTGATTGTCTCGAGTCATGGATTGTTCTGGAAGATGTCTTCGGGGCCGAGCATTCGCAGGAGCCGCTTCCCGGCGTAGAACATCACGAAGAAGGGGAGCAGCTGCCATCCGACCTCGACGAAGAGGGCAAACCAGCCCTCGATCGTCCCGAGTGGATGCCAGCGGGCCGTCGCCGTATCACTCACGTAGGCCGGATTGTGGCCAAGCCACGACCCAGGGTGATACCGGGCAGTGTAGATCCCCGGCTGCTCCACCGTCACAATTGCCACGCCAGACGCGTTCGTTTCGACCCGCTGGTCCGCGATGGTGATGTATCCGTTCCGGGCCCCACCACCGATCGGATACCGACGACCGCCTCCGCCGAGTCCAATCGGAGTCCCCGTCTGGTTATCTCGAAGCTCGATACGGAGCGTCGCCTGTGACTTATTTTGCTGGATGACCTCGACGGTGAGGTTACTGCGCCGGAGCTGTCGCTCAGAACCGGCGTCAGGGGCGACGATAGAGGCGTTCACACCGCGGACGATGCCTGAAACGTGGAGGTCCTCACGGTCGACTGTCTCGGCGCGGACGGCGAGACCATACGTCGTCGTGTACGACTGGTTGACGATCTCGATGTTGATGTTCTCGCCGAGGGTTCCTACTGGCGACGGACGGTCCGTCCCCCAGGTATCGATGATCTCGGGCCCATCACGGACTGGCTCAGCACGGGGCCCGATCCGGGAGGGATACGCGTGGACGTAGACGGGAATCGCATCGGACTCGACGGTCGAGCTCCCCGTCCGGCTGGACTGTACGAGCGTATCCCAGTTCGTGTTCCGTGCGGTGTAGAACCGCCAGACACCGCGAACGCGAGCACTCCCGTTCTCGGTTAGCGTGTAGCCCTGCCAGGGGCGGGACTGGAAGATCGCCACCCCGGCATCGCCGTTCGGGTATTCGGCGTAGTAGGGGTACGCCGTAAGATCGTAGATCTCGACATCGATCGAGTCCGTGACGTTGAGCGACTCGGTCTGGTACGTGACATCGACATCCGTCTCATCACCTCGGTCGATCCGGACGGTCTTCTTCAACCGAACGTCTATCTCAGCCTCGAGGGTGAGTGTCGTACTCCAGTCGTCCTCGATCTGGTACTCCAATGCAGGGGTGTGCGAGCCGCCCTTCTCGACAATGGTCGATCCATCATTGATGAGTCGGACCGCGTCGACCTCGTGGCTCGTCAGCGACCACTCGACCGTCCGATTGCCGGACGAACTCCCATTCGGGACACGAACACGGTAGTCGACGAACCCACGCATCGTCCCGTTCGGGGCGATGTAGAGCGGAGTTTCACCCGACTCCAGGTGGCCTCGTGTCGATGGTTGGACGGCGAATATCGTGGCGTGTGCATCCTCGATGTAGATGCCGTCCTCCAGCGAGGCGTGAGGTGGGTGAACTGAGGTGTCCGACCCGCCGGCGTTTAGGTCCTCGAAGTCGTTCTGGGTCCACGTGGCCGCAGTCGCAGGCGGGCGCTTGAACGTAATGTCCGTCCCGTTTGCGAGCTGTTGCATCGCAGTCCGAGACTCACCATACCGCTCTTGGTACGCCTCTTGGCTGATGTAGTCGTCCGCGTCGCGAGACCACAGCGTCGCCGATTCGTTCTCTGTGAGCCCGTTATCCTCCGTTCCTGGCCGTGGTGGGGCAGCCGTGACGATACCCGTGACTACACTCGTCACGCACAGCGCGGCCATGATTATGGAGAGCTCTCGACGTTCCATAGGGCTCACAGCGGGGGTGGGAGCGGTTTACCAGGGGACGAGGTCGACACACTGAGCCAGCGGGAGGCCCATCATCGACCCGGCGACGGTGTACAGCGGGCCGAGCACCACGAGGACGACCGCGGACTTCATCGCGGAGCGTTTGTGGCGCTTGAGGCCTTTCTTCTGTTCAGGATTGAGGGTGAACATCTCGATGAGAGAGTCAGCCTGCCAGACGATGGCGAGGCCGACGATCCCCAGCGCGGTGGTGAGCTGGAAGAATCCCTCAATCATACTCGGGAGGTTATCCGCGCTGCAGACCGCGTTGGTCTGTGCGGCAGCGGGTTGGACGGCGAACAGGCTCAGGAGGACAACCGTAAGTACGGCTTGCCTGTGAAGCCTGCTTCCCGACGACGAGTCTGTTTCGGAGCTACGCTCAGGGTCGGAGGGAGTACTATCCTGTGTCATAGCGGGTTAGTCGTTGGAAGCTTCTCCAGCCGGTGAGCAGCCCCGTGGCTCCTCGACGAGCGACTGGAGATCATCGAAGCGGTTCGTCTCCTCTGCGATCTCTTCGAGTGTGTAGCCCTGTTCGCGGGCCCGGTCGAGGAGGTCGCGGAGTTCATCAGGGTCGACACCGCGGACGTCCATTTCCTCGCGGAGGGCGCGACGATAGAGGGCAGAGGCGTTGATGTGGTCGTTCCACATCAGGTACAGGTCATCGATTTCCTCGATGGTGACTGACCGTGTAATCATACGTGCGGGTATGGGTATGCACCGGCTGAATCCCGGTACATGTTGACACGATAGCTGGAACGCTAGTAAATACTTTCTGGCCAACACGGGCGCAATAATTTAAAGTAAATTATAATCGATAGACTCGTTCACCAGGAAAAATGATTTTAACCAACAAAAGCGGATGGTGCGAACAGAGTGTTGGTTAAGGTTGGTGCGAATTTCTACTCGATTTCGACGACGTCCCCACTACCCTCGTCGAGGATTTCCCGCACCTCGGCCAAGAGTTCCTGACCCTCGTCGTGTAGCCGCGTACCCTCCTCGAGGTCACACTCGTCCGCATCGAGTTGCTCGATTATCTCCTCGACGCGGCTCAAGCGGTCGTGGATCGCTGAATCGTTTGCCACGCTTAGATCACCCCAAGCCACAACGCAGTGATGATTAACAGCAGCAAGAACAGCAATACACCGATGGCGGCCTTATAGTAGATCGGCGGAAGACCCTCGGGAGCGGCCGCCTCGCCGACTGCTTCGGCGAGCTCCCGTTCGTGTTCGTGTTCCTGCTGGAAGGTCTCGTACGCGGCGTCGAGCTGTTGCTCCAGCGGCTCGATCTCGCTCGCAAGGAACTCTTGGCGAGAGTTTACGATATACTCGCCGGCGGCTGTCGGCGTGATCGTCGCGACGTCCGCCACCTGATCTGCGATGAGCCGGTCATCGGTGTGGCCAATCGCGGTGACCACCGGGGTATTGGCGGTGAAGATCGCCTCCGCGACCCGTTCGGTGTTGAACGCTTGGAGGTTCGAATCACTCCCACCGCCGCGGCCGACGATGATGGCGTCGACGTCCTCCGAGCGGTCGAGATGGTGGATGCCGTTCGCGATGGACGGCGGCGCGTTCGACCCCTGGACGGTTACGTCCTTCACCAGGATGTCGACGGTGGGGTCCTGTCCGTGAATCGCGTTCTGGATGTCGTACCGGGCGTCTCCTCGAAGGGACGTGACGACACCGACCCGCTCCGGGAACGCCGGCGGTTGCTGTTTCTGCTCATCGTCGAACCAACCACGTTCTTCGAGTTCGCTTCGCAGTCGCTCGACGGCGGCCGCCTGGTCGCCGTCGCCGACGACGATCACCTCCCACGGTTTGAGGTCGATTTTCCCACCTTCGACCCAGTAATCGATATCGCCCTCGAGGATGACTTCGGTCCCGTCCTCGAGGTCGACGTCCATCTCCCGGTAACGGTTCGCCCAGATCATACAGGGGAGCTCGGCGTCGCCGTCGGTGAGTGTGAAGTAGAGCGCCGTACTGTTCTGGTGGAGGTCAGTGACTTCGCCAATACAGCGGACGCCGTTGAGGGCAGGCGTGTCCTGGACGACCGACGCGATCCGGTCGTTCAGTTGTGACACGCTAAGGACCTCTCTCGCATCGGGTTCGACCGCCTGCCGTTCGGTATCCGGTGCGTCCGCCATTCCCGTTTCCTAACTTCTGAACAGGAACCTCAAAAAGCTACGTTCGAGTGCCGGGGTTGGCTCCGTTACGCAGGCCTACAGGTCGCGGGGCTGGACCGTCTTCCGGTCGTTGGCCTCAGCACGCTCTGCGGCGTCGTCGAGCAGTTCGGCGACCTCTTCGTTGAGGGCGTCGTAGAAATCTGCCGAGACGTTGTGGTCCGAGAGTGCGTCCTTCACGGCTGCTTTGACGATGAGGTCAGACATTGCGTAATAGGATTCACCAGCTACTATATAAACGGTCATTCTTTGTGTCGACCACACATCTTGGAGACTAGTATGGAAGAACTCGATTTGGAGAACCCTTTGGCAGACTTATGGCGTCGTAATTTCGCATTTGGCTACTGGGATAATCGAATCAAGAAACTCAACCCCTACAATCGCTACGACGGGATAGACTCGCTCTATATTCTAGCTCAGTTATCCGATCTATATGCCCACCTGTTCGCGGTGAATGCTCGGAATCCAGAGCAGCCCTGGATGATGGTGAAAGAGGATACCTATACACGGGATATCGCCAGTGTCCTTGATGAGCTTACAGTCGAAATGGATGACGGCGAGATGGTTTCAGTTAGCCGCTTAGCGGAGGAGCCGGAGGATCTAATTGAGTTTGAGCAGGTCATCGACGAAATAGATGCAACAGACCGGGAGATGATCGCACGAGAGTTCTTGGGGTGTTCCGCAGTCTACGACGAGGAAACAAATGAATTAGACTTCGTTGAAGATCCCGACCTACATATCGCAGCTGCGAATGCCGCCCTCAATTTTTGGCGAGGATTCCGACCGCTACTGAATGATTTGAAGCACGGTTTTCGTGTTCTACCAGTCACGATCGCGGATATCGAGTGGCTTTGGGAAGAGGGGCTTTTCGGACAGCTGGATACCGAAGTTGAAGACCTAATAGACGACATGGAAGCTGTACAGCAGGACCAATGGGGCTTCTTTTTCCTTAGACTCCAAACGGAGTCGCTGGGGAACCGACATTACGACGCTGAGTTGAACCTCTACCATGTGAACAGTGAGGTGTGCAAGCAGATGTCGAAGGTGATTTTGAATCTTATCTACAACCTGATTATGGGACGAGAAGGCGGACAAACTATAGTAGAACCGATGTCAGAGGCAATAGAGCAGTCCAGTTCTACAGATGTCTACTCAATTCAGACCTTAGAGCATCTAATTACGATGAGTCTCCAGGTAGAGAAGCCTACGTGAGTTCTATTTTGGAGCTCTCGATATCCAGCCTCTATGGATCTATCTGAAAGCAGTCCGGGCAATAGTCCCAGTCCGCCTGTTCGTGGTGAGAGCGGTTGTTACACTTTCGCGGATTTCCGTTTAGGTGGTCCAATCCCCAATCCGGGTTTGGAGCTTTTCCGAACAGAATTGCCGCCTCCGTCTCCCCCTGCCTGGTATGGTTCGTAAGAAGGTGAACAGGGCAGTGCTGGCATTCCCAGAGCGCGACGTCGACGCGATCATCGTACCTTCGTTTGATGACTTCCTTTCTCGTCCATTCGTGAATGCCGTGTGGTCCGCGACACGGTGCGACATCAGTACGGTTTGCTAATGCTCCCTCAAACGACCGTTCACGACCAAACGAGTCGCCGTTCTTCCAGTCGTCAAAATCGTCCGCAACATCTGGATAGGGGATAACAGCGTCACGAAGAACTTCGATGTCGATCTCTGGTGCGAGCACCCCCTCGTAGTCGTACACGAACCTAGTTAGTTCGTGATCGTAGCGCCGGCGTGATCCGCACCACCAGCAGTATTCGTATTCGTACCCGTCCGGATGCGCATATCCTGGGACTTGGCTCCAATTGTGGCTCCCGTATTCTTCGACGAAATGGCAGCCTCGAGGTTTTTCCTCCCAGTCGAGATTCGCTTCAACACGAGTGTCGAACTCCGACGGGTCATACTCACGGATGCTGAAAGCACGACCGTTGTCGGCTTGAAACGCCTCATCGACGACCTGATAGTCCAGTTGCTCGTCACCAAAGTCCTCAGACTCTAACCACGCGACTGAGTACCCCACTGAAAGATAATCGTGGGTGGTTCCTTCGATGTCCTTGCTGTGGTGCTTGTGTTGAACCTCGATGATAAGGCCGCGTCCGAAGAAGGGGTTTTCCTCATCGAACTCAACGAGGGCGTCGGCACGTCGGGTCTCGGGAGTTGTCGGCGTCCCTGTCGCGTCTATTGTGATTTCAGCCCCGACGCGTGCTGCATTCGGATATTGGTCAGCAAGCGTAGCGACCGCCAGTGCCGTACAGCGAGCGTGGGTATCTGATTCTCCCTGGCTCGCCGTTGAACAGGACTCAGCTGCGTCGTCGGCAGCGTGAAAGAAGTGACGGGCACGGTGGTTGCCGTCGCGAGGATAAAGGATACCTCGGCACTCAGGACATTCAACGGGTTGCTGATCGTCGACCTGTGTAGGGGTGACAACCTTCCCGTCGTCCAGTGCTCGGAACGGCATGGTCCAGTTTATCGAGACACTTTAGTCGCTTGAACGCACCGCTATTATACCGTTCAGATCCGACCATTCCGCTGCGATTCGCTCATAAACGGAAAGCGCCCGTCTCGGACTAGTCTTTCCCACGACAACATTTAGTTCGGTTTGCCGACAAGGTTGATTCATGTCTCGATATCTTCGGGCGGAGGGTCCAATATGGTAGATGAGCGAATGTCGATGACGTTCTCTGTCCGTAACAATCCAGGCCGCTATGCACTTCTCCTTGGGTCGGGGGTCTCCACGGAGGCGGAGATTCCGACCGGCTGGGCGGTTGTCAATGAACTCGTGAAACGGGTTGCCACTGCTGAGGATACATCGATCGAGGAAGATACTGACCCCATCGAATGGTACGAAGAAACCTACGATGAGCCAGCAACATACGAGAACCTCATCGAAGGACTCGCGAAGACGCAGACCGAACGAAGGAAACTGCTCGAAGAATTCTTCGAGCCCTCAGATCAGGAAGCTGAACGCGGTGAAAAGCAGCCCACCGACGCACACGAAAGTATCGCATGGCTGGTTGATAATGGATACGTTGACGTCATCCTAACGACAAATTTTGATAAGCTCATCGAGAAGGCCCTTCGCGATCAAGGCGTTAATCCTGTCGTGATTTCGGGGCCTGAATCAGCCCGAGGTGCTGAACCGCTACAACACCAGGACGCGGTCGTCGTCAAAGTAAATGGGGACACAAGGAGACAAACGTCAAGAACCTCAGTTCGGAACTTGAATCGTATTCTGACCCGATACAACAGATCATCGACCGTGTCTTCCACGAGTACGGATTGATCATTTGTGGATGGTCTGGGGAGTACGATACGCGCCTCCGAATATCCCTTCAGGAATGCGAAACACATCGGTACTCGACATACTGGACGTACTATAGTGACCTCGGAGACGCCGCTCAAGAGATCGTGGCTGCTCGCGGCGGCTTTACCGTTCATCATGACGGCGCAACCTCGCTGTTTGCCGACCTCCGAGATCGGGTGCGAGCACTCGAGGATGCTGAAGACGGCGAACCATTAACAACCCCAATCGCTCGCGAACGCGTCAAGCGATATCTTACCCGAGAAGAGCACAAAATCGATCTCTCTGATCTCATTCGCCAAACGGCACAACAGACAAGAGAGGACATTTTCGATGAAGACCGGTTGCCACTCTACGGCGAAGATTTAGCGGATGATTTCACTGCAGATGATCGGTTTCGAGAGTATGGGAACTTGATGCCGACGATAATTACGGTATTGATGACTTGTGCGTATTGGGGTGATGATACAGTTAATTCAGGGGAGAAACCCGTCTCAAATGCTCTTTCTACACTTGCTCCCAGTCAGAGTCCAGATGGTGGCTCGAATAAGCACCTGAGAGATCTACGCCGTTATCCTGCCACTCTCGGACTGTATGGTGTCGGGCTCACCAGCATAGCGGCTGAAAATTGGTCATTAATCTCTCACTTGTTGACCCAGCCTATCGAAGTCTCTCGTTCAAGGGGACGACGCCCCGTCGAGAAGAATCCCGTTGAAGCTCTCCATCCTCGCTATCTAACCCGTGAATGGGGACGTGGTTTTGATCGAGAAAGTGCTGAGGAGTCGTTGCGTTCCTCAATGAATGAAACGCTCCGTGAGCCAGCACTAGAGTTCTTTACGTCAGAACCCATGTATGAACGAGAATTCAAGCGCTTCGAAGTGATCCTGGATTTACTCTGGTATGCTCAAGGTAATGGCGAGGATGTTGTTTCCCTTGGTACCACGTATTGGGGGGAAAGCATCGATGAGCTCGAAGCTGAGATCGAGCAACAAGGAACAGAGTGGCCGTTAATCCGAGAAGGGGTTTTAGAGATAGACCACGGTGAAGCCATAGAGGTGCTGGATACTATTCGAGAGGATCTGCACTGAACGGGCGACGTTGGATGTCTATGAACGTCAGGTGTCGTTTGAGAAGTGAGGGGAACCTTTCTGTCGGCCAGCGCGTTGCCATAGCCGATCTAAACTCGGTCGTAGCCCGGTTCCATCGTCGTCCATCGTCTCGAGGATGCTGTGTTTTGGTTCTTCACGGTCGCTGAACGGTCGGAGTGATGCGGCCAGCGAGACTCCAGCATATGAAGTGGGGAATTGGTAGTCTTCCACCCCGAGGAGCGTGACGAACGCGTATACAGGTGGCTGTGCCCCCAATTCAGCCAGTACCTCAAGTGACCCTGGAACAATCTGCATCAGATGCTTCCCAACTTCGGGGTCGACGCGGTTCGGTTCGGTTGGGGTGAACGCATCTACGGTAGTCCGCTCGAATGTAAGGGTGGTGACGGCCTCGATGTAGCCGTCTTCTGCCAGAAACACGTACTCCGGGTGCTCTTCCTGTATTCGATTATTGATGGAGACGACCCCATCACCAACTGGTCTCCCGGCTAGGTGACTTCGGCCACCCCCAAATAGTGGCGGTGATGGAAGCTTAGATGGAGACACCCCATAATCTGTGCTGAACATCCCCACCGGGAACAAATGGAGGACTGCACAGGGACCGCCTGGCAGTGCATTCGGGAGGGAATTGGACCGCGACGCTATCATCGAGAGGCGTTCGTCCTTGAGGGCCTCCATCTCCTCCACGGGATCAGTCGTGGGCTTCGCGGCATCGATGCCGAGGTGTTCTTCAGCGAGATACGGGTTACGGGTCGTCAGCTGTGTACGGAGGTCGGCTCGTGTAAGAACTGTTGTGGGAAAGCCGAACTCCTCTTGGAGTCGATCTCGGACTTCATCAATGACGCGCGGTGGTTCCGGGAGCTGGTTTACTACGAATACCACGAAGTCACGGTTCAAACCACGGTCAACCGTCTTCTGTGCGTCCGTCCGGATTTTCTGTTTCCAATCATTCCGAGTGGTGAAGTGGGCAACACCAGTCTCGTTACCCCGTCGGAGGTCTGCATCGCGCCCGCCATCTGCACCCGTCCCTTCGGTCGGAGAAACATCGTACCCTCGCTCACTCAGGATATCCGCAGCGAGCTTCTCGAACGTCCCGGGATCTATCTTCTCAAGAGCGATTTCTAAGTCCGTCGCTGGCATCTCTTATCAGAACGATAGTACGGGAGAGTCGTTAGCGTTGTCCTCGCCTTCTGGTCCTAATTGGTGCCGCCAAGAAATGTGATGACTTTTGCATTATTCCATTCTCGATGTTGTTCCAAGGGTGTCCACTTCTTCGAGAGCTTCCGTGGCGACATCGCCCAATTCTCCGGCCTCAATATGCGAGTAGCGCTCTCGGACCATCTCTTCGGAGTTATCGAGATACCGGGCCGCAACCGTGTACCCAAACGCACGGACAAGTACCTCCCCCATCCCACGTCGACCACCGTGTGGAGCAAGATAATCGTGTTTCGGATGGTCGATGTCGATCTCTGCAGCCTCTGAGAGCCGTTGGAGAATCGACCGTGCGCCGTCCGTCGTGATCGACGGCGGCCGAATGTCCTCATCGAGCGCCAGCAGCAGGTCGCGAGCGTACTCCGCACGGCGTTCAGTGATTGCTTCTGGGCGTTCCCCTCGTTCGGCTAGCTCTTCCCGGACGAGCTCCGCGAGCGTCCGCTGGTCGAACGTCGGAAACACCGGCCAGCGCTCCGTCGGTGGGTCCATCAGCTGCCGATAGCTTCGCAGCGGCGAAATCACTGGATCGGGGAGACTCGCGGCGTCCCACTGCTGTTTCTTCCGGTAGACGTCCATACTGCCGTCGTCGAGGGAGAGGTCCTCCCAGCGGACGCCGCGCCGTCGCGGATCGTTCGGATCCCGGAGTAGCTCCCCGACGCGGACGGCGGTGTACGCGAGGACGAACACCAGCGCTCGGTCACGAGCGGCTTTCAGCGCCGCGTAGCGCGCTCGCTGCTTGTCGAGGGGGTCAGTATCCTCTGGAAGGGTCGTGTACGCCTCGACGGCGTCGCGGGCCCGTTCGTCGACGTGGCGGGTGAGGGCGTGGCGCTGTTCGGACGTCCAGGCCTGCTGGTCGCCGGGCTTGCGGCCGTCGTCCTCCGGCAGCGGCGCCATCGCACTTGCCCGCTGCGCGTAATGCGCCTCGAGATATCCCTCGTTGACGCACCAGCCACACCACGCAGAGATATAGCGGTAATAGGTTTGTACCGTATTCTGTTTGAGTCCTCGGTCGCCACCAAGATGTCGGGCGTACTCCCGAAACACACGTTCCTCGAGATCGTTGAAGGTCGGCTCCCGGTCGACGTCGTCGGGGACGATCCCGGTCCAGTCGTCGGCACCGGGGTCGCCGGCAGCCCACTCGGCGAACCGTTCGAGCTCGCGTGCAGCGTTACGTCGATAGTTCCCGCCGTCGCCACCACGGCCTTTCCCTTTGTCCTGGAGGTAGCGCTCGAAGCTGTCGTCGAGTGGCGTCGAAAGCGCTCGATCAGGCATCCACCGGCCCTCCACCGTCCTGCGGGCCCAGTCTCGGTGCCTCTACCCCGGGGGAAGCGCCGTCGTGAGGCGGTTGCAGCATTCGTGCTTCACCGACGGCGGCGGGGTACTTCAAAGTGGTCGTGATTATTGGCATAATCAGGACCACTCATAGTGTTTAGCTTATCGGGAGAATTCAGGGCTCTGGAAGGTCTTATCGCCGGAAATCCGCACTACAGAAAGTTGTATATTGTATGTCGCTATATAAAATATCTATCCGTGGAAGTTCACAGTTTCGGAGGATAGGCTAGTTTCAGGTCGAATTAGCATCAATTCGTGGTGATTTTCAGCGTACTGGGATCAATTTTGAATTATTACTCTCGAACTACCAGACGAGCGTGCGTAATTGCGTGGATTTTGGCGCTGCTGGATACGGTTGTCACTCTTGAGCGGCGGACCCAGCAAGATCTCAACGGGTTAGTCGTGTGGAATCAACGACGAGGCAACGAGCTCAACACACTCACCCGCGGTCAACACTGGTGCGTAGTCCATCTCTCCGTCGACACCTGCTTTCAGCAGGAAATCGGTGAGCCGCCAGATATTGTACAAGAGTACGGCGAACACGAAGTAGAACAGGCGAACGCGGTAATCTTTCGAGGAGGTCTTCGCGAGAAAGTCGCCCTTGATGCTCTTGTACTCGCTCTCGATCTGCCACCGGCGGCTGTAACGCTGACAGAACGCCTCAGCCTCACCAGGTCCAACTCGAAGATTCGTCGCGAAGACGGCCGTTCCCTCCCCACTCGTCGACGGCACGTACAGGAGCCGCATTGGATGCGATCCAGATTCCACATGGACAGAAGCCGACTCAACAGCCACTTCTTGGTCGTCTTTGTCCATTTGTTCGAGTACATCCCGTTCGGAGCTGGAGACCCGCTTCGGAATGAGGTAGTTCACATCGAGGTTTGAGAGTGTCTGAAACACGCGTATCGAATCGAACTCCCGGTCACACAGCACTGTCTCGATTGGAACATGCTCTTTCGCTCGTCGAACGAGCGGTCGCACAGTACGATGGATCTGATTCGACGGGTTCTCATCCCACTCAGAACTCTCTCGCACTGGTTCGACCGCGAGAACGAGCGGAATGTTCTGCCCGATGATCGAAAGCGTCGCAAATTTGAACGCTCGACCGTCTCTATCCTTTGTCCCGCTGACCATCGGCATCTCCTCGACATCCCCGTAGTAGGGAATAGTCGTGATATCGATCGCAGCGGTAACTGGTCTCCGAAAAGATGCTTCAGAGGCGATCACGGAGAGCAAGCGATTCGTTGTCTCATTGAATCCGTTCACGAGCTCTTTGGGATCGAACTGCTTGACAGCGCGGAGGTGCGTGTCGCCGTGGGGACCGTACTCTTCACCACGACGGTATTGGAAGCGAGTCGCTCCCTGCCCGGTTCCACAGTGGACCATCCCCATGAACGTCTGTAGCTCAAAGAATTGTGTGTCCTCGTACGAGGCGTTCGACGCCCGACCAGAGTCGAAGTGTCCGAAGGCGTGATCACGCGCGAGGCGCGTTGTCTGAACAATCTCTTCCTGTGAGAAGAATTCGTCTTCTACTGAGTCTGCGGCTTCCTCAGTATCGTTGAGGATCTCTGCCTTTGGCCGAACCTCGGGCGCTGAAATGTCGCGATCGTGGACTTCCTTGATGACGAAGTGGGCGGCAGCGTGGATGTATTCGTGAACGGCGTTGTCGAATCGATTTCGCCACGCACGCGAGAACGCTGATTCGTCGGGTACCCGGCTGAAGCCGAGAATAGTAGCGACTTCCGGTTGTCGGGTAAGTCGTCGACTGAAGTCGGCGTAGGAGTCACCCGTTATCTCCATGAACACGAACGAGAACACCACCGCGCGAAAGGAAAGTGGCGCAGGATGCCACGCTGGATACCCGTCTTCGATCGCGTCTATCGCGTGATCGAGATTCTCGAACGCGGTGACGAGATCGAACCCTTTGAGTTTGTTTCGGATGGTGATCCCGAGCTGGTATCCTTCACACAAAGGGCCCATGTCCTGATTTATATCGAAGGAGTGAACCACTACAACTGCTCATATCTCAAATGTCTTAATTAGAGCACTCTCGGTCGTTTCACGAACGTACAGCTCGACCGGAACGCCGACCGCGAACAGCGGAACCGCGATGGCCATCGAGTACGTCGCCGTCTCCAGTGCCGAATACTCGCAGATCAGCGGTGCGCCTCAGATGGTGTAGCCCGCGAAGGTGAGACTGGCGAGCACGAGTAGGCCGGGTTCCAATCTACTTTACGAGATATATTTGCTTGTATGATAAATTATTGATTGCGGAGTGTTAATGGAATGAAAAATCCAATCAAAAGGAGGACCGTGTTAGGTGGAATAACTACTGTGGGAGCTACGTCAATAGCTTCCGGAATCGTCAGTGCAAAAGATTCGTACCCTGAGATAGATCATGATTATACTGAACATACCGTAGCCAATATGGCAGTAGAACTTACTAATGATCCTCAGATTGCCGAAGATGATAAACATGACCGCATAGCACTATCAACAACACTCTTTGACGGTGTTTTTGAATTATACCTTGCAGAGGGTGTAGAATCTGCCAATGAGGTACCCGAAAACATTTATAAAATAACAACTAATACAAAAAGCGGAGTCCTTGACTTAAAATGGAAAAAGGGTAATGACTTGGAATATTGGAGGGATGGAAATATGTACAGCCTGAAAATTCCTCCTTCAAATAAGATATTTGAAGCAGATAAAATCGATCAAAAACCGATGCCAGATGCACTAGAACAAGATCAAGGGGGTAACGAATAATGGGGATCACCTATGAAGCATGTCTTAATGTTCCTGAGCTAGCTGGTGTTGGTGGTGGTCAATCATGCGTGAATATCGATGAAAGTGTTATTTCTGATGGAACAAGACTCTGTGCGTATGGTACAACACCACCATTACGATCGGTAGGTGCTAGTGTATATGCTACTGACTTCGGTGAATTTGATTTTGATCTTGGATTCTGGATTGGGGTGAATCCGGAGACTGAGTGTGTTTGGGTCGGGTCTGAAGAATTTGGGGTCTGCGCATCTGAGTGCTTCAACGATGTAACAAGCGCCGGTGCTTTCGAATCCTTGGCTACAGACTTCTTGGATTCACTAGAAGATGCGCAAAATAGTATCCCTGATTGGGTATTTAACGCCGCTGCGACAGGTGTAATTGCACTGGTTATTGCTGGTGCAATATTTTTCCTCTTGTCCGGTGGTGGTTTGGCTGCTGCGGCTGGTGTAAGTATAGTCGCTGCAGGGGCATCAGCAGGATAATCGAGCCAATTTTCTCATTTTCTTTTACTCTTGTATTGGACAGTTACAACTCTACATGGCCGATTTGGGGCTCGACTCAGATGACTCCAATTCATTCAAAATAAGAATGACCGAGAGAACAGTCGAAGCGTAACCGATTTCCTGTTTGGTGGTGGCTCATAGATGGATGTAGCCTTCGTGTAGTAGACCTTATTTGCCGGTCAGTCCGCACTCTTCGGCACCCAGATATTTCAGGCAAGGTTATGTATGGATAAAAGAAAACCGACAGATTCGGTAGAACTATCACGGTCAAGGAGATGATTAGTTTTATTAAATAACCAGTGAATTCATTTCCGTGAACCAATTTGATATTTTGTCAGGGAATTGTACAATACGTAATGATCATATAGAGATCAATAGCAGTAAGATGACTAGAGCTAAACGTCTATTAACAAACAGCTATACACTCCAAATTATTCTGTCAGCGACAATTCTATACATCACACTATCGATACTTCTTAATAATGGTATTTTCATCAGAAGTATAGCATTAGGTGGTTTGTTTAGTGGTTTATTTTTAGCTGCCCTGTTATTGTTAGGAAAATCAGTGTATAATAGGTATTTTAATGTCTCTGACGATAGTAAAATTCTGATTGAATCAATTGAGCAGATCATCCTGTCCAAACCAAATAAGATTGGGCACCCACAGATAATTATACGATACCATGAAGATGGTTCCGAGAAACTCAGAGTCTTACAACTAATGCCTACCTATTCAAAAACTGAGAGGGATAGTATATCAGATGTTGAGGATATTTTAGTCCAAAATAATTTGAATGTCAAATATCGTGACGAAATTGGGTAATAGCCTCCAAGTATCGTGTGTCGTCAACTCGTGACTCTCATTGACCATCTGTTTCCGCCGATAGTATATTCGAAAAATATTTCAACATATCTGTACACTGTCGCGCATTACACGCCTTCTGGCGCTGAGAAACAACTCAGTCGGAGGGAGTCAGTCTAGTCGTGGATCGCGATAGCCGTTGACAGCTACGTCGTCGATGTCGGCGACTTTGAACTTGAAGCTAACCATCAGGTCCGGTTCCGCCAATTTTTGTTTTCAATAAGAAATCTGTCATTCGCTAAATATTGTGTAACAGCGCACCGAACATGAAGTAGAACAACTTGACGCAGTAATCCTTACCAGACTGTACGAATCTCAGTGAAAATGATTTTCGTATTCTGCTTTGAGCCGTTCTATTCGTTTCCCTGTCGGTGGATGTGTCGAAAACAATCGATGTTTGAATCGGGTAAACGGTACAACATCTCTAACAGAATCAGCTGTATCCGGTTCAACGATTGCGAAGGCTGATATAGACGTTCGCCGGAAATCAGTAGTGGGGCGCTCATCGAATGAGCTATCGATTGTTTCGAGTGCCGACACAAGGGCTGCTGGTTCACCAGTGATCGCAACCGCCCCACGGTCGGCGGCAAATTCACGCGTACGGGCGAAGGAGGATGATAGTAACCAAGAGAATATCCAAAGAGGAAAGACAAGTACAAGACCGACAAAGAGGATGGCGTCGGTATAATCTGCACGACTGACGACACCATGTTTGATTCCGGCCGTTGGACCGCTAAGTAATTCTTTAATGCGTTCGGCAGCGGCTACTGGCTGGGTTGAGAAAGTCATGACTGCTGTATCGTGATTTTTAATGTGAGCAACTTCATGTGCAACAACCGCACGTAGTTCTGACTCCTCAAGTGCGTTCAACAGCCCTTCACTGACGACTAACCGAGATGTACGGGCAGTAAAACCCGTTGTCAACGATATCGGCGTCTCTGTCGGTGCCACGTAGATTGTAGGGGCTGGGACGGCCACCTGATGTGCAATGTTACGAACTGTCGAAAGTAGCTCTGGATACTCAGCTTCCGACGCTCGCTGAGCACCGATGATTGCGATTACGTGGTCGGGTGCGTTACGCTCACCCCACAACACGATACTCAAAATAATTCCTGATATAGAGATGACCAATATATTAACTTTATCTCCGGTGAAGAGGTCGACTCCACTGCCAGCGACGATCCACAGAGACATTGTGATGAAGAACACTACGATTCCACTCACAAGTGCAGCTGCGAGCGTTGTCAAGACTAACACCGACAGCGAAAGCACGATCCACAACTGTAACCGCCTATTTGGGGACCAGTCCATGAAGGTACGTACGGATGGGTTTATATAAGACTTCAGTTGGCTCTATAAACTCGATCAATAGATGTGAAAATAAGCCACGCATCAAACACATCCTCCGAGATTGTGGAGTTGCGAATGCCGGTCAAAACGTTCACGGGATCGACTCTATTCGGACCAATACCCGATAGAAATGGCCGCGATTACGCTCTAATAGCTATCATAGAACCAGAATTGTTATACTAAACAAACTTATCGGTCGAAATCTACTTCAACAAAGAGTGATGCCTCTCGCGAAGGGCTAACCCAAACCAAGTTCTAAAGGAGTGTGACCAGCTCCTTGTCCAGCCAATCAAGGAACCGACTGAGTGTGATTCTGGGCTTCTTCCGGGTTTCAATGACCCCAATTCGTTCTTGTGTGAGGAAATCGACTAACAGCCACATATTGTAGACCACACACCCGAAAGCAAAATGGAACCATCGCACCCCGAACTCTTTCGAGGTAGTCCATGCTGCTGCGTCCTTGATTGACGAGTACGAGTTCTCGATCGCTCCGCGGTCGCTGTACTGTTCAATCTGCTCTCTCGCCCAGCGCCTATCCAATGCGGTCTCGGCTGTCACATTGAGACTCGTGATAAAGGGCTGTGGCGATCCCTCCTCATGGACGTCATCATCTTCTGCCGGGGGTAACACGGCAACGGTCGTATGTACCCTGTGATTTGAGACGCCTCCCTTCACTGTACCGTGCATCACGAAATCGTCCTCAACGTATAGTGGGATGTCATTCGATTCGTAATGGCCCTGCTTCAGTTGGTCAAACTGGTCACACATCGGTCCGACCCGATGCTGATCCTTCTGAGCAGGGATCACGTAGTCCAAGTCCCTGTCAGTAAGCGTCTGAATGACGTCCACAGCGTGGAATTCACGATCGGCGTACACCATCCTGATGTCGACGTAGTCTTCAGCGATCGAAAGGAGTCGCCGTGTAACATCACCGATATAGTAGGAATTACTCTTGCCGGGATAGGCGTCTGTCGCAGCGTAGTCCGTACTCCCAAGCGGACACACCCCCACGACGTAGTGAGTGTTCTCGCCGACGATCACGACCGTCGCAAACTTGTGACACCAGGTGTATTCTTTCCCCTCTGGCGCGCCCTGGACCCATTTCATCTCGTCGCGATCGCCATAGTAGGCAACATACGTGATGTCCAGCGCGACTTTCGCTCGGGTTCCAAACCGTGAGCCGTTATCGTGTTCGAGCTCCCTGATTCGGGGCTTCGCACGTGTGTAGCCCTTTCGTAGAGCGAAATTCAGCACAGTCGTGATCTCTTCAATGGACATCTGATTGAGAGCTTCCAATAGCGTCTCACCAGATGGACCATCCTCGTAGAACGGGTCATCAACAGCGGGGTCTGGATTTTTCATGTCACCCAGCTTCTGCCCCGAACCGTGTGCCGCCTGCTGCTTGATCGACGCGATTGCTTCTAAGACGAGTAATTCATCGTCGTCATAGATCGCGTCATCTGATCGGGAGAGTGAGATTGAAGGGATAGCTACCGATTTCAACTCATCAAGCACTTCTTGGCCCTTCTTCCGGAGCAAGCGTTGGACAGTCCGATTTGATAGCGACTGTTTGTCCTCACCGTCCGCTGTTTTGAGAAAATCATTCCCGATCGGTGCGCCCCGTTCAGCTGCAAGTGCTCGAATCTCTTTCACTCCCCGTTCAACGGGTGACTGAAGTTCTTCGAATCGCCCCTCCTCTAATCGCGTTGGCTTACACGTACTCTCTGAGGGGAGATCGTCAAGGTCAAAGCCGATCGCAGTGGCCAACTCTGGATTTGCTTCAAGCTGGCTCGGAATCGTCGTCAGAGAGATATCTTCCGCTTTCGCCCACACGTATGCGAGAAACATGCGGCGGAATGGTATCGAATCGTGCCAATCCGGGTATTCATCCCGTCGTTCAAACCGAAGGACGTCAAGCTTCTCAACCAGATCAACCCATTCCGTGTTCTCGTCAATAATATCGTCTGCTTGGGTTCCAAGACTTGTTATTGGACCAAAATCAGAGTCGATTTCCTCCGTCATTGACTCCACCCCCACAGCATCCTGTCCAAGGTCCACCACGCAACGCCAGGTGTGATGGCGGTGTTGGTAAGCGCCGTAGATGTTGGATGGATTGCGAGCATTTGCTATCGGAATTATTAGTTGATTTCAACCCCAACATCGTGAGGGAAATTTCTGATATCCGATCATCGCTTGTTTCGTGAAGGTGATTAACCTGATATTTCAGTCGGGTTTCAGAGTATACGCAAACTCAATTTAAATGGAGTTTACACTGATTTCAGCGAGAGTGACTTGACAAGGGCTCTATTTTGGTAGAATTTACACCGAAACGGGTTCTATACTGACATAGCTGGGACATCACTACAGAATGGATGACGTAATCGAGGCCGTCTGTGAGTTTCTACGCCGTGAAGGTGGAATCGGAGTTCTGGTCAAGATCGACGAAGAGCACGGGAACACGTTTTCTGTCACCCGTGAGTTGGTCGCGCACAGCCTCCATTGTGACCGCTCCTCCTCACCGTAGGAACCGAGTATGAAGTATGAGGTGGTGTTGATGAACCGTCCGAAGTCCTCGTGTGTCGCTGTCTGGATCGCCTCAACGCGTTCAGGTGTGACCGTTTCACTCGGTTGTTCACCCAATTTGTTGATCGAACTTTAGGCAGAGCCACGAGGCTAGCAACCCATTGAGTGTACGAATACTGGTTCTATCCACAGTTTACGAAGGGTTCAATTTGACTATTTCAGCTATTATCTAACTTCAACCAGTATTGCTCTTACAGGAGAAAAAGCTAAATAATAACGTGTTAATTGAGTAACTATGGGTGAGAAAAACACTCATACGCGTAGAAGAGCAGTACAGACAACGGGCATTGCTCTCGGGGGGATTCTCGGAGGAGTCCGCCTAACTGGTACCGCAGCGGCCTGTGCCACATATAACGGATGCTCAAAAACAAGTGAGAATAATGTCACCGACCACCCATACGGCCAAGGTGTGGAACACCACCTAGGCAGTGGTATTGATAGATATTCAGTAAACTCCGGAAACGAGTGGGATCATTACTTCAGACTGGCTGGTTCTGGTGTGAGTATTGAGGATGGCGAAAAGAGCAATAACTTCGGAGCCACATCGCAAAAGACGGCGCTGCGGAACTACGATGAGGATTCGTTAAGTTTGCTCACTTCAACGAATCCAGATGAAGCAGGATTCGGACCGTCATCAGATGAAGATGATACGGGAGATGGCGAATTAGTTTTGAATGCGGCCACAACTGCTCTGGAGATCGCAGCTGAGGCAGCAGGGGTAACCGCAGGAGCTCTAGCACTCACCGCAGCAGATATTGTCGGAATCGTCTATGACCTATTACTTTCCCAATACGATGGTAATGTTCCGATCAAGTACGAATATCTCGGAGAATATATACAACCAATCAGTGGGGGAGGCCATCATCTTAAGTGGATCACTCGGCAAAAAGATTACACTGATAGTGAAATGAAAGTCACGTCTCAGTTTGGCTACGCAATAAACGAGTGGGATCTATCCTTCTTTGATAGGGGAGTGACAATCACCCCAGAAGGAAATATCCGAAAAACGGATCACGAATGGAAGCCGGTAGATAGGATGCGAGCAGAAGAAAAGAAATTCTTCGGAATAGATAAGGTTAGATACGATGAACTACCAAAATACGTGAGGAAGAAGGTGCCATCCTCCAAATCTGCCGTATACGTCGCAAGGAACCCGCCGATTACACTTGAGCCAGTTAGCAGTAACTGAGGAGAATATCCGATGACACCTGACCCCCGTCCCGATCATTTATTATCGAGACGGGCAGTTCTTTTTGGAGGTGCGGCAAGCCTGACAGCTACCTCAGGGTGTCTTAGTAGAATTAGAGGAGCGAGAACTGAACCAGCCGTGGTGACCGAACGGTATACGGAACAAAGAGACAACCCGACGGATGAAGCAGAGTTATCTGTCAATGGAGATAGGGCAACAATCTCGGGAACATTTGCTGCTCAGAGCGTCTGTGTAGACCTCTCTGTGGCGACGTACACTTCTGTATCCGAAGATGGAATTGTGGTAGCAGAGATAATCGGTGAGATTGAGGAAGAGGGCTGTGATGGTCCCGCAGCCATCGGATACGAAGCCGAGCTCGTATTCGGGTTCCAAATTCGTGACCTAGCACTAAGACACGCCAGCGGTGGTGAGCGAACGACGGTCGCGCGGTTTGATCCGGATGGGTAAATCGGGTACAAGTTAACGAGCCAGCAACGTAAAATTCTTTGAATACAAAGTTAGCGTGGACTCCAACCTCGATCGGGGGTAGTAGAATTCGGGAGAAGGGTATACAGTCACCTAATCAGGAGTACCCAGTGCCCTCCTGCTTGTGCGAGACACAGTCGTAATCCGTCCAGCAGAAAAGTCCCTGTCGATGGTCGTTTCAGAGCAACATTTCCTATGCCTGTTTAATCGATTTCTGTAGTTGGAAACAACTCGTGAACATTTTGTGTCGTTCGTAACTGAACTCGGTCCTCGGTCTGCGCGAGGTCATTCGTTGCCGAGTTCCGAAAGTCGAGCCTGAATTTCCTCAGCATCCGCGTCAGAGAGCGCTTCTACCCCGAACTGGACGAGTAGCGGGTAGAAGTGGCGGTTCTTTTTGAACTCGTCCTGCCCCGCCTTGCGGAGCTTCAACTGGGACTCGAGGTAAGTGTCCTCCATCTCGTCGAGGACATCGTCGGGAATGTAGATCGTCCGCCCATTCCACTCGTCCTTGATGTTCGTCTTCGTTTTGCTCGTTTTGTTCGTTTCACTCGTTGAACTCGATTCGGTCGTTTCGGTCGATGAACTGGTTTCCACCGTTTCACTCACCTCACTCGTTTCGCGGGAATCAGCCTCATCGTCCTCCTCTTCGTAGTTGCCCTCGATGCCGGAAGCATCACCCCAGCCGTCGCTCATGCTTCCACCTCCTCAGGTGCGGTCTTCTCAAACGTCTCGTCGAACAGGTCGGCGATTTCGTTGAACAGGTCGCGTGCATCCTCAACGCGCTGGTTCTCCTTGCCGAAGCCGAAGACAGACACCCCCTCGCCAATCGACTGGGAGAGGTCGGTCCGCTTCGGGATCTCGAACACTGGGAGGGAGTACGCCGACTTGATCTCCTCGATGGTGTCGCGGTGCTCGGCGTTCTGCTCGACACGGTTACAGACGATGGCGAGCCGATTGATGTCTCCGTATGCCTGTTCGAGGGAGCTCAGCTGCTTCGCGAAAATCTGGAGGCTGTTGGCGTTGAGCTTCTCGGGAATGACGGGGATGACGACGTTGCCGGTCGCGACCAGGGCGTTGTCGGTGAGGACGTTCAGGGATGGCGGCGTGTCGACAATGATGTAGTCGTAGTCCTTGTCGAGCTCGTCGAGAGTCATCTCCAGCCGCTCGCGACTCTTCGGCGCCTCAAGCAGGGTCTGGATGTTCTTGTTGTTCGCGAGCTTCTCGCTGGCGGGAAGGATGTCGAATTCCTGGTGCTCGACGATGATGTCGTTCACCGACTCCATCTGGTCGAAGTCGAGGACGTCGAACAGCGTCGTACGGTCGGTATCGTAGTACAGATCGTTGTAGCCAAGTGAGCAGGTGAGCCCTCCGTGGTAGTCGATATCGACGAGGAGGACGTCGTGGCCTCGGGCGGCGAGTGCGCCGCCAGTATGAATGACGTCGGTTGTCTTCCCCGCGCCTCCCTTTTGATTCGCCACCGTGATTCGTGCGGTATTGGTGTCGGTCATTATCTTCGTTTCTCTCGTTGTGTTCGTTTCGTTCGTTTTTCTCGTTTAGTTCGGTGCGTTCGGTGAGGGTGTTTCACTCGGTGAGAGGATTACTACGGTGTTAAAACCAACTGTTCGTTCCACTCGTTGAAGCAAACTCACTCGTTGCCATCAACTCACCCATTCTGTTCGTTACGTTCGTTTCCTTCGTTTTGTTCATCGGGCAGAGGGTGCCAGTTCGTTCCTCAGAATGCGTTCAATACATTCGTTTTTCTCGTTCAGTTCGTTTTGTTCGTTGAATTCGTTATAATCGTTCCACGTGTTTTCAGCGGGAATCAGGACTACCTTCGAGAGTATGGAGAGAGATAGTGGCTTCATGACCATTCGAGTAATACTTTTAACTGTTACCGGATTATTGGTAACCACCAGATGTATGAGGTGCTCGACGACACGGCGGCACAGACCATCCTCGCCATCGAGAGTGGTGACTCTATTCGCCGTGTCGCCCAACACCTCCACACGCCGTACGAGACGGTGAGACAGGCCGTCAACCGTCTCGAAGACGCAGGCTACGTTGCCTATGATGACGGCCTCACTGACGTCGACGAGCGCGTGAGGGCCGCCGCACGCGAGCTCGTGGCTGCCAGCGCCGGCGTCAGTCCACCCTCTATCGAGGAAACCTACGTCATCCCGCAGTTCGGCGACTGGCCGTTCGCGTTCACACGGATCGACGCCGTCTACGTGTGGACCCAGGGCGGCTACCAGGTCGGTCGCGAGCCCGGCGACTATCCACTGTTCCTCGCTGTTCGTGAGCAGGACGTCGACGCCTGGGAGACATTTTTCGAGTCGTTCGACCTCCCCACCGCATTCGATCGACAGCCCCGACACGAGTTGGACGGACCACTGCAGATCGTTCTCGAGCCACGCCCGTCACTCAACATCGAGGACGTCGAGGGGTACCCGGTGATCCCGAGAGCTGAAACGATCAAGTATATGCGCGAGAATTACGCCCAGTTCCAGTCGGCGCTCGCGATGCTCGACCGGATGTACGAGGATCTCGACCTCGGCGTCACGTATCGAGAGACAGAACGGGCACAGCCATGAGCTTCACCAACCGAAGCGACGCACTCATCGAACTGCTCGAGGAACTCACCCAAGAGGGGCACGAGTACGTTCTCGTCGGCGGCTACGCAGTCTCAGCGTTCAATGCTCGCTTCTCCACGGACCTCGATATCGTCGTCGCACCGGACTCCAAGGCTGATTTCGTCGAGTTCCTCGAACGTCGGGACTTCGAGGAGACGGACAGCCACGCCAAGGAGTGGTTCTACGACACTGAGGTGATCGAGTACGAGAAGCGGCTCACGCCGCAACAGCCGATCGGCTTCGATCTGCTGGTGAACGGACTTGGGTGTCGCCAGACGGAGGCACAGTGGTCGTTCGACTACCTGTACGACCACAGCCACCAGCAGGAGGTGAGTGGAGGCACAGTGACGACGACGGCCAGAGTGATCGATGGGGCCGTTCTCGTGGCGTCAAAGCTCCACAGCGGCCGCGAAACAGACCTTCGAGATGTCCTGGCAGTCGCAGAAGAAATCGATCTCGACGCTATCACGCCCCACCTGCGGCGAGGGGACGACGATGCGCTGCGGGAACAGCTTGAGCGTGGACTAGAGATATTAGAGAGCGACGAACTCAAGCACGGCTTTCGGAGTGATTTCGGGGCCTCAGCTATCTCAGAAGAGACGGTCACCGCGCTTCAAGAGTATCTGTCTTCGCAGATTGACCACCTGAGTGGATAGCGGGTAGGTACTTAGTGACCGGAAGCATAGATACGAACGCCTTCAGAGGTGCTTGCAGCCGGTCAAAAAATTTGGAGGGGACGGTTTAGTCGACCGTCGCTAACACGCGGACGTCCGTTGCTGAATGTCGTTCTCGTTCAGTACGGGCACCGTGTTCGCGGAGGAACTCATCGATACGGTCGGCAAGGGAATCCGCGTCCTCTCGATCGACGTGGACGATCAGCGTCGGACGCTTCTCATCGCTGTTCTCAATCACGAGCGAGACATCCTTGAATTCGTCCGGCTGTCTATACGCCTCGAACTCATCGGCGACCTGGTCGGCCAGGTCGTCGAGTACCTCAATCGGTTCCTTTGTCATAGATTGTATTTCGGCTTTGGAAGGTTGTGCCATCGCGAACGGGTGGAGAAAGAGTGACGTGACTTTCAGAACCACCTCCATCAGAAAAACGCGAACGGAGCCTTCTCACACCGATGGTTTACCGAGAAGAAGACCGATCCACGGAAGGACAATAGGTTAGAGTGCTCGCGGATCGCTATCGACGATGCTCGCAAACGCGACGTTCTCCTGAACTTGTTCGATTTCGACTGTTGGCTCGTCGCCGGGTTGAGCGCCGGGAACGATCACGACGTACCCCCGTTCGACTTTCGCAATACCGTCGCCCTGATCACCGACGGTTTCGATTGTCACGTCGCGCACTTCTCCCTCATCAACAGGAGGACCAGATGAATCATAGCTCGTGGTCCCCTGAGAGGCGGGATGTCGTGGGCTTCGTGGAGATGTTGATTCAGCTTCGGAGGAGGAATCAAGGAGAGCGATGCGGTACGTTTCACCAACGGTCAGCGCCCCGTGCTTGATCTTACTCGGAGGAATCTCGATGACGAAAGTGCCATCCTCCTCCTTAATTTTCGCAGTGAAAAGCGAACACAGGGAGTCTGAGATTTCTACCATAACTGGGTTTGATACTGGATACAATTAATCGGTCTCTTTGAGAAGGAGCAAACTGGATCAGCTGTCCTCAGCTGGTTCTTCCCAAGGAATGTCTCGCTTATGGACTACAGCGAGCTTCGAGTCGTCATCATCAGCCATTGCACTGAGACCACGCTGGACGAGAGTGTGAACCTGTCCAGCAGACTCCGGGAACGAAAATTGGTCATCCTCCGCGTCAGCACGGAGTTCCAGATAATGGAGGTACAGCCTAAACGTCGTATCTGCTCCGATAGGCCACCAAATCGTCCCTATCTGCTCATCTACCTGATTGTCCCAATGTTCTATGAGTTCACGGATATCGTCGACGAGTTCCTCCCCAGAGGTGCGAAGGCGGAGGGAGTATTCCCGATCCTGCTCCATATCTTCGATTATATCCTGAAGGAAAGGCTCAGCCTCCAAGGCGGTAGGTGAAGTCTGGTCCGCGTCTAGAAGGTGTTCTAACGCCCGAATTTCTTCACGCCGAGCGGCTACAGCGTATGCGACATTGTACTTGTCCTCGGGGAAGATTTCGTGCTGACTCGGTTGCTGTGCCTGAGGGACAGTATCCTCGGTGGATGAGCTAAATAAGGTCTCAAAGAGTCCCATACGCTTCGTCCGGACGGCATCCATAAGTACTTCCTGTCATATCAGACGCCAATTCTGGTGTCTGTGAGCCGCGTCATCATGACACTCGAAGAAGATGCGTGTTATCTTTGTATCGACAGACTGCGATAGATATGGTAGCAACACGAGAGAGGGCACTTAGCGAACGCGAGTTCGAACTACTATTAGAAGGAGCTGGGCGAATAGGAGACACGCAACGTAGGCTCGAAACACGAGCGGCCATTCTTCTTGGGGGTCGTCTTGGACTTAGACCTGGAGAAACAACACACTTGTCGACATCGTGGGTTGATCGAGAGCGGCAGATGATCCAGATTCCCACACAGCAAAACTGTACGAAGGGGAGAGATGGCGGTATCTGTGGATACTGTCGACAGGCGGTGAAACAACGGCTGGAACACAGTCCCAATACAGATTTCCAGAGCTTTGCTGATCGGTATTGGCTCCCGAAAACAGAAGCCGCTTCCCGAACTGTTCCGTACCACTTTTCGTATCGGGTTCGAGTCGCGGTTGAATTACTACTTGACGAACATGGCGGCTGGCCGTACTCGTTCTCGACGCTACAGCGACGTCTGGAAACGGCCCTGGAACGGTCTCCAGAACTATCCAACGACGCAACCTCGTTACACGGACTACGTGCCACAGCAGCGTCGTACCATGCAGGAAGAGGGCTGGATCTCCCCGCACTCCGAGCAATGTTCGGGTGGGAAGACATCACGACCGCACGTCAATATCTGAATGTCGATGGAGCGATGACCCGGCGAGCGCTGAACAGTATTCATCAGTAAAGCTGAACCCACTGATGTTCGGAAACCAGGCGTAGCGCTAATCCAATAGTTATTCCATCGTCCCTACGTCTCCAAGATGAGTGTATTTCTCAGCAACCTTCTCGAAGTACGCTTCTGTCATAATTCGAGGGTTCGACACTCGATGGAAGTCATCGAGAACGAACTGCATTTCCTCCTCATCCAGCCCATATGCGTGAAACACGGCCGCGTCGACTTCGGCTTGTAGTTCACGCCGGGTCTTCATATCCGTCGCCGGCTCAATCCCTCCGAGTCGCTCACGCATCTCAGCAAACTCCTCACCGTAGCAGTTGAGCTTCGCCGCTCGATTAGCGATGTAGTGGAACCAGTCGTCGCCGTCAGTGAGTCGGGGCGCCTGTGACTCCTCAAACTTGTACTTCGAGGCGTGGGAATCAACCTTTGTTCGCATCAAGAAATCGAAGGGGATGCTGTTGATCAGCCCAAGCGCGACGAAAAGCTCCTTATCAGTGAAAACGCGGTCGTAAGCGCTGTGCATCGGGAACTCCGAAATATCGTCCTTGGTAGGGTTCGCCTCGAATGGACGGACCGTGTACAGCGTATGGACGACGACTCCACCTGGCGGAATTACAGCCGCGATGAGCGTCCGTTCGTCAGTTGCACGAGCGACTTCACGGAGCACAAGTCGATACTCAGAGCTATGGAGTCGGACGTCATCCAAGGAAAGTTCGGGACGGTCGAATTCCTCGGTTAACAACCGATTGACGAAACGCTTCTGGGAACTTGACGGGAGATGGCTGAATTCAGGGTCATCAGCGAATTTGTTGTAGATAGCCTTCTTGAGGCTGATCGCATCGTCCCGGGCACGGAAGTTCTTCTCTCGAACGCGACGCTTTGCGCTCAGTTCCTCGTTATCCTCATCGACACTCCACAAAGAGATGGGTTCGAGGTCGTCGACGTAGGTCGACTCATAACAGAATTGGTGGATGTTCTTTCCCTGATAGACTGGATAATCCCCTTTGGATTCGTCCTCGATGAATCTATCCCGATCTCGCCCCCGATCCAATTCCTTATAAAGAACCGTACGCCAAGCACCTTCAATTTCCGTCGCCAATGGAGGTTTCTGGAGAACTTTATCCAGTACTGAGACCTCCTGTTGTTCCTCGATGTTGGGGAAAATTCGAGCCCCGGGTGAATACTCTTTGAGGATGCGCGCTGGAATTTCTAGAACTACATCGTCAATCGACCGAAGAGCGTCAACGGAAGTCTGATGAAAGATCCCGTGGACAGTATCAGTGCTTCCCTCTGTTCGGAGCGTAACGATACCGAAGTTATATCTAGTGTCAATATCTGAGAAGATGCCTCGGTTTTCAAATCCGATGATACTCTGAATCTCAGACTCTTCCAAGGCGTGTACTCGCAAATCCTTCCCAGCGGCGGCATTGAAGAATGGACCAGGAAGCAGCTGAGAGACATAGCCGCCATCTCTGACGATATCATAGACTCGCTCAAAGAACAGTAGGGACAGGTCGTTCGTTCGTGCAACCTGCTGCCCTTCTACGCTTGGCGTCTGGTACTCGTATTCTCCACTCTGGTTGACATAGGTCGCTTGGCGTTCCTTGTCACGCTGGAACTTCTCCCATTCAGCAGCGATTTCAGGGTCCTCCAAGAGCTCCTCTACCTTCTTGTCCTTTTCACCTGGTGGGCGGCTACGAAACTCAGTATCGTACTTTGGGAAGAAGTCCGTCCGGTATGGCTTCAGCTCATCCCACGGTGGGTTTCCAATAATGACATCAAAGCCGCCTTCGCGATAAACTGTCGCGAACTCGAGCACCCAATGAAACGGTGAAAACTCCTCTAATTCCTCAAGAGAAACATCCTCGTCGACGAGTTCGTTGAACTGATCGCGGATCTTCTCATTAAGCTCCTCGCTGTGGTTGTCGATTTTTCGCTCAGCCATTTTGCGAGCGTTCTGTGCTTCACGGGCAGAATCCGCAGCCCGATGGCGGTCCTGTTCCCGGATGACATCCTCATAGAGGTCTTTGACCGCAGTTCCGACACCCCAATTCGAGAGTGACGCGTCGCCGGCATCCTCCCGTGCGACTTCTTGGATCTCAGTGAACCCAATCAGCGAGTTGCCCTGACGGATGTTGAAATCAATATTCGGGAGTGGTTCGACCTCGTTCGGTTCGTCCTCGATATCAGCGACCATCGACAGCCACAAGCGTAGTTTGCAGATTTCGACTGCTCCGTCCTCGATATCGACCCCGTAGAGATTGTTGAGGATGATGGCTCGCTTTGCGAAAAGTGAGATCCCTCCATGCCCCTCTTCGATACTCTCCAATTCCTCGCGACTACGACTCTCCAGCTCCCAGCCTTGCCCTTCGGCTTCGAGCCGCTGGAAATACTCAATGCATTGCATCAACTGAGCGTGTCGCTGCTGGTCGTTTTCAACTTGTTCTGCAGATCTCGGTGAAATACGAGCTGCTTCTCGCGCTGTACCTAACAAGTATATTGACCAGTTCAGTCGAACGTCACCATCATATCCATCATTTTCATATGAGTAAAGCAAGTTTCAGGTGGTATGACTCTCCAGCAAATCACCGCATCCGATATTGCGGGCTGGGACTCTCTACGGGATATCGCGAACTCATTTGAAAAGCGCGGGCTCAAACCACGCCCGAAACTAGGTGACGACAACGAACTTGTAGTCCAGCTTGATGATGACGAATTCATCGTCATCGTCAACGCTGGCCCCGGTGAGACTGCCACGGACTTCAAACCGGAAAATCGCTCACGGCACACCAACCTCGTTGCTACCAACGACTTCAAGAATTTCACCTTCATCACACGAGTTCGGAGCTGGGAGGGCCAGCAACACGGCCGAATTAAGCATCAAAAGATTTCGTTCTCGAAGGAGCAGTTCACCCGGGACAGCGGAGAGAAGAACACTATTCTCCAGAAACTGAACTCGATCGAGTACGGTTCTGCTGCCGCGATATACGATACACTCTACGACACGCAACAGGTCGTCAAGGAGTTCTATGAACAGTTTGAGGAACTCCGGACAAATCTCATTCAAGAGGTCACGGGCATTCCCGACGATCGTGGTGATGCGAAGCAACGATATGTGCAGGTCATTCTTGACCGGATGATCTTCCTCTACTTCATTCAAGAAAAACGCCTCCTTGATCGGAACCCGAACTACCTTCACGAACAGCCGAATGAAGTCGTTGACGAGGGTGGTGACCACTACGAAGAGTTCTACGAACCGCTCTTCTTCAAATACCTCGCAGAAGACAAGCAGAACCCTGACTTTGGTAGTCTTCCGTACCTGAATGGTGGCTTGTTCGCGAGGAATCCTGTCGAAGAGGAGTTCGAGGATGCGAAGCTAGGTGGGCCTGTCGAGGAAACGAACGACCTCTTCGACGATATTCTCGACTTCCTCTCCGACTGGAACTGGAACGTAGACGAACGACTCGACATCGTCGATCCCAAGAACCTCTCCCCAGCGATCCTGGGCCACATCTTCGAGCAAACGGTCAATCAGAAGGAGATGGGGGCGTACTACACACCGGAAGAAATCACGGGGTTCATGGCCCGCCGGACAATCCATCCGTATCTTCTCGATCAACTCAACGAGGCAGTGGGCGCGGACTACGACGAGATCGACAATGTGTTCGGCTTCCCCGTGCCCGAGGCAGATACTAGCACAGAAGCTGTCGCCGATGGCGGAACCATAACTCAGCAAGTTCCGACGGAAAACGTTCAGACCAGTCACGTGGAGACTCTCTACCACGATATCCTGAAGGAAGCACACATTCTCGATCCCGCCGTCGGAAGTGGCGCCTTCCTGCTCGCCGCACAGGAGGTGCTGATGGACCTATATATGCAATGCATTGAGTATTTCCAACGGCTCGAATCCGAAGGACAGGGCTGGGAGTTAGAATCTAGAACACGAGAAGAGATAGAGGAAATCGAGTCAGGAAAAGGCAGCCCATCACTGTACGCAAAGCGAACGGCCATCATCAACAACTTGTACGGAGTCGATATTGACGAAGGTGCTGTTGAGATTTGTAAGCTCAGACTCTGGTTGTCGATGGTTGCTGATATCGAGGATGAGCCGAGCGAGGTGGAGCCGCTCCCCAACATTGATTTCAACGTACGGCAGGGGAACAGTCTAATCGGCCAGCTCGATACGGACATCGAGAGTAACGAAGATGGAGACAGCGATCTCGATTCTTGGGAGGTGAAAACCCGTTTTGATGACGTAAAAGAGGCCATCAAGGAGCACAAAAAAGCGGAGACCAGTGTTGAAGCCCAGGAATGGCGGAAAGAGGCAGAAGACAGAATAGAGGAACACCGAGACAAATTTGACAAAATCCTTCGGCGAGAATTTCAAGACGCTGGCTTTGACGACATAACGATCGAAGAAATTCGGGAGTGGGCCCCCTTCCACTGGCCGCTAGAGTTCGCCGACGTCTTCGAGAAAGGTGGATTCGACGTGTTCATCGGGAATCCACCGTGGGACATGCTCTACGCGAATCGCGACGACTTCTTCATCCGCTACGATGAGCAGTTCCGTACCTATCCGTCAGAGGAAAAGGACGGTGTGATGGAAGACCTCCTCTCAAGCCCTGAAGTTGCGTGGGAATGGGAGGACTACAAGGAATCGATGGAAACTCAGGCAGACTTCTTCACGCAGGGAGAGGTCTATAAGCTCCAATCTCCGGTGGTGGGCGGTCGGACGATGCCGACAAAGAACGAGCTATCCGCTCTTTTTCTTGAGCGGGTCTTCAGACTCTCCAGAGACGGCGTGAAGGTGAGTCTGCTTCTCCCCGGTACTATCTTCGGGGGAGTGATGGGGAAAGACCTCCGAACGCATCTACTGGACCATACAGACATAGAGAATCTCATCGGATTCGAAAATAAGGGAATCTTTGAGCAGATACATCGGCAGTACCGATTTGCAATTCTGACATTTGAGTACGGTGGAAGGACCAGTCGACTCCGAGGTATTTTCAATCAACGGAGCATGGACGTAGTCTACAATATCGAGAATGTGGCCGCAGAAATCCCGCGTGAAGTGCTTCTGAATTATTCTCCCGAGGGTAGAATTTTCCCCTCGATCACCTCGCAAGTGGAAGCTGACGTTCTCAGCAAGGTAGTCACCCAACCGTCTCTTGATGAGAAAATCGAAGACGCATGGTCAGTGGATATGTTGACGAAGGAGTTCGTTGAGTCCACCGATAAAGACCGATTGCAAAGTTCCCCAGATGATGCTGATTATCCAGTATATGGGGGAGCGAACATCCACCAGTTCGAACACGATAACACTCACACTGAGAGTTTGGACAACCCTCGGTATTGGAGTCGGGAGATGTACGATCCACCGAATAGTGCTCAGTACCGTGTTCGAGAGAAGAAGTTCAACAGGGGTAATCTCAAACGGTCGATCTACGACGCCTTTGGAGGTTCAAAGACGAGCAAATCTCAAGTTCAATTCGTAGATGAACTACTTGAAGATCACCGTGGTCACGGACTCAAGGAAGAAGATGTCCTGCTCGATTGTACTGAATACCGAATCGGCATTCGAGACGTTTCTCGTTCTCGGGACGAGCGGACGATCATAGCGACGGTGCTTCCGAAGGACGTCATCTGTCTCCACACCATTAACACGTTCAAGCCGTTCGCTATTGAGCCGGAAGAGGAACACCTCACAGAGTCCCCACTTCGGTCACCCTACGTCCGGCGATTCACGGATCAAGAACTCTTCGTGGCAACGGGGCTCCTGAACAGCATTGCGTTCGATTTCCTGATGCGGACCAAAGTCGAGACACACATCGTCAAACGCGAGCTATTGGAATCCCAGCTACCACGCCTCACTGACGGCGATGACTGGTTCCACTACATCGCGGAACGAGCTGCCCGGTTGAACTGTTACGGGGGAGAATTCAAAGAAATGCGTGAGCGCCTCGGTGGAATCGAGGCAGCGACAGAAGATCAAGAACGCAGAGAATTACAGGCTGAAATCGACGCGGCCGCATTCCACGCGTATGGCCTGGAACGTCGTGACGTGAAGTTTGTTCTCGACGACTTCCATCGCGTTGGGAATCCGAAGCTGATGGATGAGATGTACTTCGATCTGGTCTTGGAGAAATATGATCTGCTGGAGCAAAAGGGGCCGCTACCGTAGTTCCCGCATCACTGTCCGACAACCCCCCAGCATACGAGCTTTGCTTGCACATCACTCTCCCCCATCAGTTTTGTCTGGTATTCAGTGGAGGTTTCGACGTTCTCTTCCAAGAACTCCTCAAGTTGATTGAGGAACTCCACGGTCGGCCACTCTGGGAAGGAGTCGTACTGCTCGTTCTGGCGGAAGATCTCGCGTAGAATTCGGTCTTCATCGGTGTTGGCCAGTTTTACCCCCTGCAACCGCTCTTCGATGTCGTTAGCCCATTCTCCTAGCGTTTCGAACTCTTGGACAGGAGCCGGCTCATCGCCGAAATTCGGCTGAACGTAGCGACTGATGAAATCGAGGATCGTCTCCTGTTCCTTCGAGAAAGCCTCTCCCTGTTTGAAAGCCCCCTCAACCTGGCCTTCTCGAATCACCTCAAGACGCTCGTCAAGCACTGCTTGAATCTCCTCACGGTTCGACAATACCGTATCTGGATTTCCGGTGATCGGTTCGCCGTCAACTGACGGGTCGATGTTGAGCGTACTCACGGGCCGCTCTTTGACTTCGTCGGCAAAGGGCTTGTAGTAGAAAGCACGACGGACGCGTCCAAGCGGAGATTCGTGGTCATCATCGTCGAACCAGAGGTGAGCAAGGGCGAACACGCCAGGCCGGGGGCCGGCATCGTGGTCAGTTACATTCGTGTAGAGGAATTCCCGTTCTTCGGGTGGGTTATCGAAGAAGTCCTCAGCGTACTCGAAGTCTTCCGCGGCTAGGCCATAATCCTCGTTCAGTTCTCGCTTCAGAAGGTACCGTTCGAACGCAGCGTGCTCATTACTCCCAGCGTTGCGGAGAAGTGGATTCTTGCTCGTGTCGTCGAGTTCATTCACGTCGTCAATTTCACGGGACTTCTGGAGGGAATCCTCGATCTCGTCCACCTGTAGTTCCCCAATCGTCTTCTCCGTGTCCACACCTGTCTTTTCGAGAATCTGGTCTTCGTTCGGGTCGAGAATGTTGTTCTCCTTCCCGACGATGAGCGCGATATCGTTGATCTTTGCCTGCAGGCGTTTCAGGAGCTTAATCGCCGCCTCGATGTCGCCGTCCGGGTAGAAGTTGTGGACGTGTTTCTCGGCGGTACTCCCGATCCGGTCGACCCGCCCGACACGCTGGACAATCCGCATCGGATTCCACGGCAAGTCGTAATTGACCACCACATGGACGTCCTGAAGATTAACCCCTTCACTCAGCGTGTCAGTGGCCACTACGTACTGTAGTTCTGAATCCCCCGACTCAGAGAGCGTTTGCTGGTAGCCCGACGCCTCGGGGGCAAAACGTTGAATGATATCCTGTTTATTCTCGTCGCCACCCTTGACGACGGCACTATTCGCCTCGGTGAGCGGTGAGTCCGCGTTGTCACAGAGGGTTCGATAGACGTAGTCTGCAGTTGCCCGGTACTGAGTGAAGATGAGTACTTTCTGGTCGTGGCTAGTGAGGACATCTGCAAGTCGGTCGATCTTCGGGTCGCGGAATTCGCGGAGTGAAAACACGGCCTCATAAAAGTCGCGTGTGGCGGGGTCGACTTCGCTCAGGTCACTATTCGGGTAGAGAATTGGATTCGTTTCTTCTTCAGGGATATCTGGGAGGACACCAGCGTCGTGATCAGCAAGCCATTGGCGCGTGGAGACCGCATTATCACTCACATCACCCGCATCACGGGCGACATCACCGATGAACTGCGAGAGGAAGTACGAGAGAAGGGTGAGGTCCTCCCTGATGTACGTCTTCACCTCGCCGATGGTGGCGTCTGCCAGTTCATCTCCCTTCGTATCAGCTCCTTCTTCCGATTGAATAGCGGTGGTATCGAAACCGAATTCTTCGAGTGTTTGTTCGAGATCTTCAGCAGCGTCCGCTCCTTCGACAAAGTCGCCGAGTTCAGAGTCGTCTCCCTTCTGTATAGTTCGGAGCATATCGATGTCTTCGTTCTCGGGGAGTTCGCCAAGAAGGCCGAGAAGCTGGCGTTCGCTCTGATGCAGCGTCTCGATCGACTGGACGAATGCGTACGTTGAGGACTCGAGCCGTTTGAGGAGGTTCAGCTTGTAGAGGGCTTTCAGCGTGCTCCCCGCTTGCGGGTTTTTGACTGTGATGTGGGGAAGGTGGAGGGCGTCCATCACGTCGGGAAGCATCCGATATACTGGCTGGTAAGCCGCCGGCAGGGAGTACTGTTGCTTGTTGAGTTTCGGCGGCTTGAAGCTCATCTCAAAGTCTTCGCTGTCCTGAATCTGGTCTTTGACGTGCTTACGCGTCCGAAGAACCATCACTTCGTTCAGGATATTCGAAATCTCAGAGGAGTGCCGCTGGAGCTGCTCGGTGATTTCTTGCTGTTCGTCGTCGTCGACCTCCTCTTTCCCGGCTGCGATGCGTTTTCGCGTCTCCGAGAGTTCGATATATTCGTCGAACGCATCAAAGTCGAGTGACGCCTTGTTCCGAAGCTCCTCCGGGCTGGTGAACAAGCTGATGAGGTTCTTCAAATCAGTAGCGCTGTTATTGATCGGGGTCGCGGTGAGCATAATCATCGTCTTTCCGCGGAGTTGCCTGAGATTCGCGTGTCGCCGCGTCCCCTTGTAGTCGTCATCGTGGTCCGGGTTCGGTCGCCACTTGCCGTAGTTCCGGAACCGGTGAGCCTCGTCAATAAGCAGGACGTCGAACTCGTCTTTGAGGTCCTGCACCCCATCGTAGGAGAGATTCTGGAATTTACTGATACTCATTACGTCAAGGTGCGTGCCGTCGACCTCTAACCCGAAGTACGGATTGCCGTCTTCGTCAATGTCGTTCTGGAGTAGGTCTTCCCACTGGTCAGTCAGGTTGGCCGGGACAATTAGGAGACAGTGGTCACCTCGTTGGCGATAGTCGTGGAGGAGTTCACCGCCGATAAATGATTTCCCCAGGCCGACCGAGTCGGAGACGATGCACCCGTTGAACTGGGAGAGCTTCTCCTTTGCACTCTCGTACCCGAGCTTCTGGAAGTAGTACAGTGGGCTGTCACGGATGTTGACGTTCCCACTCAGTTCGTCGTAGGCGAGCAGCTTGTAGAGCTCGAACGGTTCGAGATACGTGCCCAACTCCTCGGATGACGTTTTCTTGTCGGACTCGTCCTCCTGCTGTTCCTTCCAGTCCTGGTACTCCTTGCTGTTCTCGATGATTCGGATGATCTCCTCACTGAACTCCTCGGCGTTGGCCCACTGGTTATCGTACCACTCCTCGAACGCTTCGGCCTTGTGTCGATCCTGACTCGTGAGGTTCAGCTCGATGTTGTTCTGGTGGCCGCTCCTAGTGAAGTTCGAAGAACCGACGACAGTAGCGCAAGGCCGCGTGTCTTCATCCTCCTCTTGCCCCCACTCTTCGTCGTCTTCGAGTGGTGCTCGAAATGACGCACCCTTTGCGTGGAAGTAGCCGTTTTCGGGATTCCGCACACGGACGCTCACCTCGCCTTCGGCGATAAAGTCTCGTAGCCGGTCCAACCTCCCCATCTGAGCGTTGTTCAGTTCTGAGATGCTCTCTCGCACCTCACGTTTGAGGTCCTCCCTGAGATTCTGCCCCTCTCCTATTTCCTCGGCAGTCCCTCGGTTTGTTTGGCGACCCATTAGTATCCGAAGTGGAGCGTGGCCGAGTTCCTCAGGGTCTGCTAAGTTCTCGAGATCTTCTCGATAGAGGTCGAATCCGGAAAGGTAGAAATACCCCGTTGCGATACGCCCCTCCTCAATTTGGGGGATAATCCGTTTATAAGTATCTTCTAAAGTTCTGTTGGCATTATCGACAAGCGGAGGAAGCGAGAGCATCGTAATGCCCGGATATATTCAACACGCTAACTTAGTGTTTAGTGGCCGAGAACAGCGGGACTGATACACGAATTCGGACCAAGTAAATCATACCGGGCGGAGATCTCGCCAGCGGACATCGACCGTCTCTCCACTGCTTAGTTCTACCTGGAAAAGATATCCCTCCCGCTCATCCCCAGTCACAGTACCTGCATCGTCTGAAATAACCTCAACGACCGTTCCTCGACATCCGTGAAGCCGGTCGTGATCCGGATCTGTCTCGTCGGGAATATCGATTCGGACCTCGTCCTCAATATCGAAACGTCTCATATGAGATTGTGGTTCGGATCCAATCCAGATACATTTTCATTTCCGGAAGTTCCCTGAAATACGATATTTCCAGAATGAGAACCGCAACACTGCACAGGTTTGAGTGAATTCTCCGGGAGTAAACTATGCACTTTCCGGAACCGACCCGGTGAGGTTTTTATGACCTGACCGAAAATCAGTCTGTCAGAAACAAATGATTCGCGATGCTCGCGTTCTCCGCGCCGGGTTCGTCCCTCAAGAAGTTGAGCATCGCGACGCCGAGGTCAACCACCTCTCCAGCGTCCTCGAGCCAATCACGAACGGCGAACCCGCCGACACGGCCATCGTCACCGGACCCAGCGGCGCTGGCAAGACCTGCATCTCGAAGTTCGTCAGCGAACGGCTCCGTGAAGAGGTCCTCGACGTTGAGGCCACCTACGTCAACTGCTGGCGGAACTACACCCGGTTTCGGACGCTCTACCAGATCCTCGACGACCTCGGCGCGACCATCGACATCCACCGGCAGTCGACGCCACATGACGAACTCGTCGACCGCCTCCAGCAGCATGACGGCCCGCGGACCGTCGTCATTCTCGACGAGGTCGACCAACTGGAGGACCCCAGCGTCATTTACGACCTCCACAGCCTCCCGCAGTTCGCGATCATCTGTATCGCGAACAAGGAAGAGGAGCTGTTCAGCCGCGTCGACGACCGCCTCGTGAGCCGCCTGCGCTCCAGCGAACACGTCCGGATGGACAAGTACCACGACGAGCAGTTGTACGACATACTGAGTGCGCGGGCGAAGTGGGGACTCGATGAGGACGTCATCACCGACGACCAGCTCTACCGGATCGCCGACGCGGCCGCCGGCGACGCCCGCCTCGCAATCGGCATCCTCCGAACGGCCGCCGGCAAGGCCGATCGCGAGAACCACGAGCGCATCACCGACGATATTCTCCTGGACGCCGCCGAGGATGCTCGAGCCCAGATCAAGCAGAAGAGCCTCGACTCGCTCACGCCGCACCAGCGCGTCGTCTACGACATCGTTCGCGAGCACGGCCCGGTCGGGCCGAGCGAGATTCACGAGCGCTATTCCGAGGACGTCGATGATCCGCGGACGAAGCGGACTATCCGAACGTACCTCTCGAAGATGGAGCAGTACAACCTCCTCGAGGCGGAAGGGACGAGTCGAGACCGAGAGTACTCGCTCGTCGATTCAGCGGCGGCGTCACCGATGCAGTAACGGTGACCCCGTCAGCTATCAGGAACTGAACTCGCCTAGGCCCGATTGCTCGTGGTCCAGTGGCTCGATGACCTGGGGATCGTCGTTGCCGGGGTTGTTGACTCGCGTCGAAATCTCGTAGGCGTCCAGATCGTCCTTCGGGTACGGCTGGCACAGTTCCTTGCGGGTGTCCGGATCTGCAGCGAGCCAGTCGGACTCAACGTCCTGTGGGAGGACGACCGGCATCCGATCGTGGATTGAGTTCATCAGGTCGTTCGGCTCCGTCGTGAGAATCGTGACGCACGAGATCGTCTCGTCGTCGCCCTCCCAGACGTCCCAGAGCCCGGCCATCGCGAATGCGGGGTCGTCTTCGCGATAAATCCGGTAGGGCTGTTTCGACCCGCCGTTCGGCGATTTCCATTCGTAGAACCCTGACGAGGGGACGAGGCAGGGACGTGATTCCCACGCCCGCTCGAAGACGCGTTTCTCGTCGGCAGTCTCGGAGCGAGCGTTGATGATGCCCTCCTCGGGCTCATCCGCCCAGAACGGAATCAGCCCCCAGTGGTAGGCGTCGATCTCGTCTGAAGCCTCGTTCGTGATGATGTAGAGGTCCTCGCCAGGCGCGATGTTGTATCGGGGTGTGTACCCGCCGTCCGCGACGACCTCGGCGTCGAAACGGGCCTCGAGGTCGGCTTGGTCGATGAAGAGCGAGTTTCGGCCACACATATCGAGGAGTTCGGAGGGTAGCATCTTCAACGTGGTCGCGTGGAGCCTCGTCAGCGCCGGTATTCTTAACCAACAAATGGCCCAGAAAATCCGGCGTGTTGGTTAACTGAGCGGCAGCGGAAATAGTCAATCGTCCGCAGAAACACGACGACCGAGGGCGGGCTACCATCTATCTCGTGGCTTTCCTGAAACGCGGAAGCGCCACGGCGAAGCGAATCGGGACTGTGGACAACTAGTACACTCGCCCAGATCGCGCCCATTGACATCCTCCCATTCTTAGGGGAATGGGATTCCTCCGGTGGGTATATTGGCTATGCCGCACCCACGGAGGCAAGTTTCCCCGTGCGGGTACTCCGGTTTGTGCGCTCCTCGTTGGGACTGGCCCTCTCGGGAGAGCGTGATAACTCCGACCAGATATGGTCGTCCCACTTGAGGCGCACAGGCCGTGCCATCGACCCGACGTCCAGATTCACGCCAGCCTGTCGTTCGAGGAATGTCCGTGACGCACCGAGGTCGGCGTGCCCCTCGTAGCCACACGAACAGCGGAACACGTCGCCGTCCCGCTCCGTCTTCTCTCGTTCGCCACACACTGGACATTCCGCCGTCGTGTATGCTTCTGAGCGGACTTCGACCGTGATACCGTACTCCTCGGCGGTCGTGGCGAGACGATCGATGAACGAGCGATACGCCCAGAACTGGTGGGTTTTCTCGTTCACTTCCGCGCTCCAGTAGTCCACCAGCACGTCCGTAAGGTCGCCGACGTACACCGTATCGACACCTTCGTCGTATAGTCGCTCGATCAAATTCCGCACGAGAGCGTCTTGGGCGTGGTCGCGGCGGCGCGTTCGCTTGCAGTACAGGGATCGAATCCGCTGACTACTGTTTCGGCCCTCTTGGAGTTTCGATTGGAGCCTCGCGATTTCTTCGGTGGTTTCACGGAAGCGGGCGAACAGGTCGCGTCCCTCGTAGAGATACTGCTGGCCGGTGGTGGTGGTACAAGCGACGAGGTTGTTCGCGCCTACATCCAGAGCAGCCGATTCGTCGGCTAGTGGTGAATCCTGTCGAGAATCCGGGACAGTGACAGGCTGAATGGCTCTGAACGTGTCGTCGATCTCGTCGAAGTACAGTTCCAATCGGCCCTGTTCGCCGTCCCACTTGGGAGCGCCGCAGACTTCGAGCCGCAGGCGGTCGTAGTAGCCAAGTCCGTACTCATCTTTTAGGTCTTGGCCGACCGGGATTTCGAGGCGACTCCGTTCACCAGTTTCGATGGTGTAGGAGTCGTTGCGGATGTACGTCCGCAACTCTCTACCGGCCTCCTCGTTGCCCCAGTAACCGGGAGGGGCTGTGTCCTCGCCATCTTCCCGGGCGGCGAAGAACGACCGCCACGCCTCGCTGTTCTTACGGATGACTTGTTGGGCAGTAGCGGAGCCGAGGACACCGACGTACTGTTTGCGGTAGTCAGCAGTATCCCATACGGAGTCGCCGTCGAAGAAGTTCTGGCGGCGCTCGTAGTTCAGTTCGTTCCAGAGGCTGGCGGAGGCGTCCAACAGCTCGCGGAGCAGTTGCTCATCCTGCTCGGAGAGCGGACGCACCGCGAACGTATTGGTTCGCCTCACGACAACAGACATTTGTTCCAGTATGTCTAAATGTCTTTTGGACACAAACAATGCGACCGAACATCGACATTTCGCACACACTGAATGGGCGGGTGAAAGACTACGCCGAACAAGAGGACAAGGACCTCGAAGAAGCCTATCAAGAGATTATTGAAGCCGGTCTAGAGGCGGTTGAACATGCAGACAAGCCGTAGCACCTGGATTGTCGGTCCGTATTGTCGCTCAGACCCAGCCTGAAAGGATGGGCTCTCTCGCTACGAACCATCCGAACCAAGGTCATTCTGGAAGCCTTCTCGGAAACCTTCGGACGATCGCCAAAAGCCAGCGCCTGAGTCCGATGTACCGCATTACTCAGTCATTCCTTGGAAATGCGGAAGCGACACGCCGCGGGTTATCTGGTACGTGGCCATCTATTGGAGTATGCCCGACCGGTCCACATCGACGTCGAACCGATTGGCGGTAGACCAGCCAACACGGAGCGCTGACCGCAACCAGAATCTGGCTAATCAAGCCGATCCCGCGACGGACGGAATGCTGCTTCCCTCCCTTGAGGACGGTATAACTCTCCTTGATGTCGAAAGTGATCGGGGTGTACCGATTCTTCAGTCATTGGTACTCGATCATCTCCTCTTACATGACGGGCCCGCTTTCTGGATTGACGCAAACGGCCATGCGACGACGGCCACGCTGACGCAGATAGCCCCCAGTCAACGGTTGCTCAACCGAATTCACGTCGCACGCGGATTTACCGCCTACCAGCACTACGGCGCCGTCTGTGATCTCCCGACGGCAGTGAACAAGTCGATCCAGATGTCCACCACTGACGCCGGGACGGCCGGTCGAGGGGAACCGAGTCGTGACGAGGACACATCGCCCCACACACCTGCCCTCATCGTCGCGCCGGCCGTCGACGCCCAGTACCGCGCCGACGATACCCTCGGCGAAACCCACGCGAAAACCCTCCAGGCCCGCACCCTTGCCCGGTTGGCGACCTACGCCGAGGGGTACGACATCCCGGTTCTCGTTACGCGAAACGAACGAAACGAATTCACCGAATCGATCGCGACGGTCGCTGACCACCACCTAGAGTGTGAGCAAACCCGGATGGGGCCACGGGTCGTCGGCGAGGACTTCGAGACGCTCGTCTATCCCGTCGACGACGGCGCGTACTACCAGACGACGTTCGCGTACTGGCGGCAGCTGCTCGCGGCACGCGCCACGCAGGTCGGCGTGGAACCGACAACGCCGACGCCGTCGACGCCGACTCCGGAGGGTGTCGGGACAGGCGTCACAGCTGACGGTGAGACGGTGGCGGCCACCGCAGATCCCTTGCTCGATGCGTGGACCGCAACCGGGGCAGGAGGACGATAGCGATGGGGCGTACGAACCCAACCTACCGAGATGCGCTGCGGGCAATCGAAGAGCGCTGGGCTGAGTTCCGCCGGGCACTGCGGTGTCGCGACCAACCGCACTTCGACCAGCTGTTCGAGTACGCCCGCGACCACGCCGACGCGAGCGGGCTGTTGAACCACCAAAATCCGCTGCTTCCGGCGCTGCTCAGTATCGATCTCGAACAGGAGGCCCGCCTCGACGACCACGAGGAACGCCTCGAAGAGCTCGAATCCGCGGTCGCAGCACGCGATGATCAAGAGAGTGCCCCACCGGACACGAACCCGTGACGATGCCGTTCAGTATCGACTTTCTGGACGATGGCCGCGTCCTGGAGTGGGAGGCAACCGCTGACGGCGCCGTCGCGACCGAGCGCGATGACTACACCCCACGCTTCTACGTCGCCGCTCGCGACCCTGATGCCGACCTCGACCTCACGACGCTCCAGTCGGTGTACGACCAGCACCCGGATGTCGTCGCGACCCAGATGGTTGCACGACGGCCGGGCTTTCGACGAGACGAGGAGGCCGTTCTCGCGGTCGACGTCGCCCACATCGACCGCGTCACCCCACTCGCCCGGCAAGCGCGCCAGCTGTCGGCCTATCCAGTCGGGGATCTCGCCTGTTTCAACGTCGACTTCTCGCGCGAGTTCCGGTACTGTCTGGAGACCGGCGCCGATCCGACGCCGGCGAGCGAACTGTCGACGCTCCGGCTCAGCGTCCCGGTGACCGAAACGAGCAACGACATCTATGGGGAGCTGTCCGTCGCCGGCGACACCGTCACCGGCTCGCCGACGGATCTCCTGACCGCCGTCCAGGGGGCGCTCGAAACACACGATCCGGACGTCCTGGTCTGCTCCACGAGCGAGATCATCCCGACCGTCCACGAGATGGCGACGGACGTCGGCGTCGACGACTTCTCGCTGAGCCGGTGGCCGGACGTCGACTACCAGCAGCTTGCGAGCCAGTCGACGTACTCGAGTTACGGTCGCGTCGGTCACTCTCCGGCGCGGTACAACGTCCCCGGCCGGGCGATCATCGACGAGTCGAACACGTTCTTCTACGGGGAGACGAACCTCGACGGCGTCCTCGACCTCGTGTCGCGCTCGAAAAAGCCCGTCCAGGAGCTCGCGTGGGCGTCGATCGGGAACGTCCTCACGGCGATCCAGATCTGTGAGGCCCACGACCGCGGCGTCCTCGTGCCGTGGAACTCCTGGCGTCACGAGTTCTACAAGCCGATGGGGACGCTCCACGATGCCGACCGCGGCGGTTTCATCTTCGCGCCCGAGGTCGGCCTCCACGAGAACGTCCACGAACTCGACTTCTCGAGCCTCTATCCGAACATCATCTGTACTCGGAACGTCTCGCCGGACGTCATCCGGTGTGACTGCCACAACGAACGTGACGACGTCCCCGGCCTCGGGTACTCGATCTGCGACGACCGGGGCTACCTCGTCGACGTGCTGCAGCCGATCATCGACGCGCGCGACGAGATCAAGGCGGCCATCCGTCGCGAGAAGGAACGGGACGACCCCGACGAGGACCGACTGGCAGAACTCGAGGGGCGGTCGGGAGCGCTGAAGTGCTTTGTTGAATCCGATGACGGCGTCCGGATCACTGTTTGAGGGCCTGTTCGAGGTTGTAGACTGCGGTGGTCAACACGAGTTCGCAGAACTCGCGGTACCACGCGCGAGGGTGGACAGCGGGGCCGAACCGACGCTTGATGGCTGAAAAGGCAGTCTCGGCCATCCAGCGCTGGCCGTATAACTCGCTGTCCAGCCGTGCGTTGTGTGCGTGATCGTACGCGGTGAACACCCGGGGCGCAGCAAAGGTCGGACGCCTTCTGAACGGAGGGCGTCCCGGAGAGATTGGTCGTCATAGCCCTTGTCGCCGGTGAGACTCTCGATTTGCTCGGTGTTGCGGGGTGCGACTCGACGGCCAGTTTGTGTGTCGTGCGGCCAGTGTGCCGAGCAGTGAACATCGAGGATGGCACACGAGTCTGTATCGACGAGTGCCGTCGTTTTGAGCGTGCGTATGTGGCGGTCCGAGCGGTGTTGGTAGTGTCGATGCTGTTTCGCGGTCGAAGGAGGTGACATCGATCGCTCCATGCGAGCCCGGATCGCAGATGGTCGCGGACTCTCGAAGGGATCTTCGCCAGACAGACATAGGTACCCTCTCAAACGACCGGTACAGCGTTGAGGGTACAGGAAATGCCGTCCGAGTGAGCTGTAACAGACCACGAACGCGATCCATCTCACTCGCCCAATCCACGATCTCGACTCGCCCAATCCACGATCTCGCGGTACGTCGCGTCCATGTGAGCCCGCAAAAAGTGGAGCGTGACGTGCTTCCAACTGGGAAATCCGTGGCCAATCGGATCACTCACCGCTGTTGGACTGGCGGCACAGCGCTTTTGAGCCAGCGACGCGGCTTGCTTAACGAAGCGGAAGAGTAGGTTAATCACATTCGACTCTTCCGCTTCGCTTTCACCTTTACAACGACGCTGTCTCGCCGCCTTCTGCGGATTCAACAGAGCAGATCACTCAATACAGAACGTCTATTTATTTCGGTTGGCTGAATGATCGTCCTCACTGGGTTTCCAAACCCATACTATGACTATACCGACGACCATAATTACTGGTGGTAGTAGTTCCAGCCACAGGGTGAGTGACGACTCGGTGGGGAGGTAATTGTCTAACAGTACTTCACCAGTTATACCACTAAGAAAAACAATCCACCCGACCGTCTGACCCCCATTCCAGCCTTCTTTCTGTGACCGATAGAGTATGATAAGCCAAGCGAGAGCAATTAGTCCAGTAGCAATCAGGCTTATCCAATTCATAGCCATCGATAATACGACAGAACGTATGGGGTTTTCGGTAATAAATCCGCAGTTCTCATCGACCGGTTGTTTCAGGCAAGAATACATCTGAAGAATGGAATTTCAACAAAAAAGGAAAATTCAACATAAAATAAAGCTGAGAAATAAAGCGTTTCACAAGAATTTACCCTTAGGATACGATTCTAAAATATCCCACAATTTATTTCCGTGAATAATAACAGGATAAATTAACCAGAATCTGGTGAAATCACTGTTCGGTGAGCTAATTTGGGATACTTAGTGAGTTACCGACGTGACGAATATGCTGCCCACCCTAGAATTCAGTACCAACAACACCCCAGCACAGCTCATCTGCGCCACCCTTACAATCAATCGTATTCCCGAAACATTTGGGTATAATCTCGCTTACTTTGCTATCGGCATCGGGCTTACACCGATCACACCATTAGACATTTTCAAACACTCAGGCCTCCCCATCATAGTTCTCTTCTTCGCCGTAATGCTCTCAAAGATGCAGGCATCTATCGCTGATGCCCTCCATGACCAAGACTTAGATGCTGAGAACCCTGAAAAATCTTTCATCGCGAACTCCATCACTCGCATCGGTAATGAGACCGCATACACACTTCTCGTCGTTGAGATCATCCTTGGATTGTCGCTTTGGGGCTGGCTCACCCACTCAACTAACTCACTTCTCTACCTCATTTGCGGGATAGCAATTACACTCCTCGGATTCCTCTACTCGTATCCACCACGAATCAAAGAACGCGGCATCTTCAATCACATCACAACCACGGCTGTCGACGTCATCGGAGTAATCGTCCCGATCGCTATTCTCGCAAACGGAAGCTTGTCCCAAGGAACAGGGATGACACTCCTCGCAATTTTTTCGTACACGTTCGCATGCCACGTTCTCCATCAGGCTGGTGATACGTACTACGACCGTCAGTATGGTGTGTCAACGTTTACCCAGACAATTGGTGTACTACGGAGTGTACAGCTCGCATCTGTACTTTCACTTGTAGCGGCCCTCGTTCTATTCTGGCAGAACTATCTTATCGGGGGTCTCGTTCTGCTCGCTACAAGTGGCGGCTATTGGATGCTTTCACGGCAACTCATGGGCCAATCAGAACGCGAGCAGTCAGATACTGTTTCGAGATGGTTCAACATCAAGTGGGTAGCGACACTTCTGAACGGTGCTGTTGCAGTGAGCCTTCTGTAGTAGATTCTGTATATGCTTGACCTATATCTGTACCTACATTTATTACGTCTGGCTTATTAGTTGGTGATATGACTGAAACGCGGAAAGGAGCCAAAATCCGTTCAACGCTCCAAAAACGACACAACATACTTGCTGCGCTTGTGTCTGAACCTCGGACAAAACCCGAACTCGTCGACGCAGTCGACGCATCCCGTTCGACGATTGACCGCGCTATCCGCACCCTAGAAGATGTAAATTGTATCGAACGGCAGAACAGAAGATATCAGCCAACTCAAGTCGGCCATGCTGCGTTCAGTGAATATAGTCGTTACAAAAAAACTACAGATGGAATTGCTCGCTCTAGTGATATCTTTAACGCCGCTCGTCCAGAAGCACGTATCGATTCAGCGTTCCTCAATGGTGTGACGGTCCAGACGGCGGACTCCCATGCCCCAGAATCCGTATTCGAAGATAGTATTGGAGTGCTGAAGGCAGCTGACCAGCTCATTGGGCTTGCCCCTGTCGTTCTCTCCTTATATATGGAGACACTCACTACTCTCGTTTGCGAGCATAACCTTAACGCTGAGCTCGTCCTCTATGAAGATACACTCAACTCTCTTCTCAAGTACTACCAAGACAAACTTGGCAAAAGTACTCTCTTGGACCACGTTGACTTCTACGTTACCGACCAAGACCTCCCCTACGCGCTCTGGATCATGGAGCACGAAGAACATCCACAAGCCGGCATCACGATCCACGAGAACGGTGGCGTACGTGGTGTCCTCATGAATGATTCTCCAGAAGCCGTTGAATGGGCGCACAACAAGTACGCTCAGTATCTCAAAATCGCTCACCCGATCGCACCCAAACTTAACCAGTGACCTCTCAGAGGAACTCTTCGGAATACCCGTCCACGGCGTCCCTTCCACCGAGCCCACCAGCGTTCCCAGGTATCGGGCACACAATCCAGTTCATCCAAAAGAACCCACTCAATTGGTTCTGTACTCTTTCAGACGAATATGGGGACGTCGTTCGACTGAATATTGCCGGTCAGACGGTGATCTTGCTCTCGAATCCAACTGATATTGAGCGAATCTTCATCAAGAACAACCAGAACTACCAGAAAGGCGGATTCCAAAAGCTGGTGACGAACTCACTTCTCGGAAACGGACTCGTACTTGCTGAAGGAGACGAGTGGCGAACGCACCGCCACCGTCTCGAACCAGCGTTCTCGCCGGACCGAATGAGAGGGTACGCTCACCAAATCCGCTCTGAGACGAGTCAATTCCTCGAGCAGTGGTCGCAAGGCGATGTACTCAACTTAGAGACGGAAATGAAGGAACTGACACTCCGGATCATTTCGAAGGTTATGTTTGGTGTGGATGTCGCTGAAGAAATGCCGGAGCTCGGGTCAGCGTTCACACGGATTCTTGAACACTTTGAACGAATCAGCCAGACGTACGTGTATATTCCAGAGCAGATTCCAACACCCGAGAATATTGGCTATCGTCGTGCGTTAGACACACTCGAAACAGCAGTCCAAGAAATCATCGACACACACCGAACGGGCAAAATCCAGCAGCGAACTGTGGTCACGCAGATGCTTGAAAGCGATATCGAGTGGAGTGAGAAAGAACTCCGGGACGAGATCGTGACACTACTTGTGGCAGGCCACGAGACAACAGCACTGGCACTAACGTTCACGGGATATTTGCTTGGCGAACACCCCAAAATCACAGACCGGGTTCGGACGGCAGTTCGCGATCTTGACCACGACAAGTTCATCAATAGTGTAAGGAAGTGTCCGGAGCTGGATCAAGTGGTGAAAGAGTCGTTGCGGTTGTATCCGCCCGTCTTTGGGATTTTTCGGGAACCTGTTTCGGATGACGTGCTTGGCGGTTATCGGATTCCGTCTGGTTCGATTCTCGCACTTAACCAGTGGGTGGTTCATCGAGATGGCCGGAATTTCGATGACCCGGATACGTTTCGTCCAAGCCGATGGACGACAGAGTTCGAGCAGTCGCTCTCACCAGGGGAATATTTCCCATTTGCGGCGGGGCCACGGCGGTGTCTTGGTGATCGATTCGCGTTGCTGGAAGTGAAGCTGATTCTCGCGATGATTTTTCGAGAGTACCAAATTGAGTCAGCCTCGGAAAAACCGCTAGAAGTCGTTCCATCTTTGACTACACAGCCAAAACACCCGGTGCGAATTCGACTTACCAGCAGCTGAAATCACGGCGTCACACACTTTTTTGGCTCTGTTGAAATCCTCTTCTTCAGACAGGTTCTTGTCTGAAACAGCTGGTCGCTGAATGTACTTATTGGCCATAAGATATTCATGAAATCGTCGGTTTTGAATCGACTATGGACCTCTCTCTGTCAGCAACTATCGCCTACAGCTTTGTCGCGTCTGCTATTGTCGGCCTCTCCTTTAGTTTTCTCACCGATCGTGTCTCCGTAAAAATGGGGCTTCTCTTAGCGGTTTCTACTACTGCTGGTCAAGTAGTCGTGAGAATGCTGTGATCAGCATATCGAGCGCAACCAGGTCAGAATATATCACTTCTTAAGGATTTCAACAGAGCCACTTTTTTAGAGTGGTTCTTCTGCGAAGGTGGTATCGGTCACGAGATCCGATACGAGGAACACATTGTAGGCACTCGTGAACACTCTGAGTAGAAAGAGTAACAGCGACAATCGTCGTTAAATGGGTTCTGAGCTGTTCCACCAATTGTACACTTCGTGGAGAAGGAGTACGTTACATCGGTGGGAGGAGCGGAATCACGACGCCGAGAATTACAGCTATTAAGTACCAATCACTGAAACCGTTGTACGTTACATGAGGAAGGCTTCGTACATCTCTATGTCCGCATCGACCCTCACAAGAGATGAAACCTGCTCAACGGCATATAGCGGCTGTTTTACTCCAACACTGCTTTGTTGAATCCGATGACGGCGCGGGGATCACTGTTTGAGAGCTTGTTCGAGGTTGTAGACTGCGGCGGTCAACACGAGTTCGCGGAACTCGCGGTACCAAGCGCGAGGGTGGACAGCGGGGCCGAACCGACGCTTGATGGCTGAAAAGGCGGTCTCGGCCATCCACCGCTGGCCGTATAGCTCGCTGTCCAACCGTGCGTTGTGCGCGTGATCGTACGCAGCGAACAGCCGGTGACGCAGCAACGGCCGGACGCCCTCTGAACGGAGGGCGTCCCGGAGAGATTGGTCGTCATAGCCTTTGTCGCCGGCGAGACTCTCGATTTTATCGGTGTTGCGAAGAGCAACTTGACGGCCAGTTTGGGTGTCGTGAGGCCAGTGTGCCGAGCAGTGAAGATCAAGGATGGCACACGAATCTGTATCGACGAGTGCCGTCGTTTTGAGCGTGCGTATGTGGCGATCCGAGCGGTGTTGGTAGTGTCTCGATGCCGTTTCGCGGTCGAAGAACGTGGCATCGATGGCACCGTGCGAGCCCGGATCGCAGATGGTCGCAGACTCCCGAAGGAAACCGCGCCACACGGACATGGGCACCCTCTCAAACGACCGGTACAGCGTTGAGGGTGCGGGAAATGACGTTCGAGCGAGCTGTAACAGACCACGAACACGATCCATTTCACTCGCCCAATCGACGATCTCGCGGTACGTCGCATCCATGTGAACGCGCAAAAAGTGGAGCGTGACATGCTTCCACCCGGGAAATCCGTTGCCAGTCGGATCACTCACCGCCGTTGGACTGGCGGCACAGCGCTTTTGAGCCAGCGACGCGGCTTGCTTAACGAAGCGGAAGAGTAGGTTAGTCACATTCGGCTCTTCCGCTTCGCTTCCACCTTCAGAGCGACGCTATCCCGTCGCCTTCTGCGGATTCAACAGAGTACTCCAACACTGAATACACTAATGTGGGTTCAACTACTGATAATCAAATACGGTCCTACACGCTTGCTGTTCCGTTGTGGCTAGTTTTCCGGCGAACAAAGATAGCAACGCCGAATATGGCGATCGACATGCTAATAACCACTAGCTGAATGTGCCCGGCGGTGAATCCAGAGACGGCAAATACAACCCATCCGAGCGATCCAATGAGGTGCCATAGGCGCTGTTCATGTGACTGAGACGCTTTCCATAATAATCCTACTGCCACTACCAGCCCGATGATGGGACTGAATAGTTCGATCATTATACTATTGAAAAAAGCCACCATGGTGGATGGCGATTACACTATTGGAGGAATCCACCACGGTGGATCGTATACTGGTTCCACAAATATATCTTCAGATTGGTCTTCTGGGCGCTTTACTTTTATCGCATCAGCATCGGGATAGTGCTCGACGAACTCGTCGCGCACTGCACATGCTGCCGAGGAACCAGCCGCTGCTATTCCAAGAAAGATTGAATCACCCGGAATTGGGTCCGTTAGTGACGCGGCTGCCCACACAGCCAGTCCTTCTGGAGCAAGGTCGCAGAGTGTTTCTATTTCCTCTTTATAAATCGTCCCTGGAGAGATGTAGATCATTCCTTTTGCATTTCCAGTTCCGTAGGTGATTCCAGCAGTTACTGCTCCACCACCAATTCCAATACTACCAGTTTTTTTGAGTAGACTTCGCCGAGTCTCTGTCTTGGGTTCTGATTTGTCATCCTTCATGCTACATCAGCTCTGACATCGCAGATAATACTATCCTGTTATTTGTAAATAATTTTAATTGTAGGGAATATGCCCACGCACCGCGAAAATTGTCATCCCTTGAGTCAAATCTTTGTTTGTGATTGGCTTCATAGTCACATTAACATCGATTATAGTTTCATCGCGGCGAGGTCGCGGCGCTCCATGTCTCGCAGTTCGTCCCAAAGGCAGAGCCGCCCGGCATCGAGTTCGAAAACCGGAAGAACGGCCCGCCGTCCGTCCAACTGCTGTACGGCGTCGCGGACTATCTCGATCATGTCGAGACACTCGATGCGTCCAAATGGAACGACTATCTGTTGCCCTCGAACGCAGCGGAATCGGGACACAATGCCCCCGGAACCGTAAACAACCGATTTGAGCGGCTCGTCGACGACGCCGGCGCGTTGACGAAGTATTCCGGGAAGGTCGCCGGCGACGACGAGTTCAAAATCAGAGGAATCGAAGCCCGGCAGCGCTCGACGCCACCGTTTATCGAGAAGGTCCAGCGGAAGTGTCTCAAACGATTCGATGTGACCCGGTCACCGGAAGCAGTCCTCACCTTCCTTCGAGATGCAATCGATCGCCTACACGCCGGCGAGGTCCCGATCAAGGACCTCGTCGAACGGAACCGTGTCTCGAAGCCCCTGGAGGGCTACTCACAGAATACCCAGAACGTGGCCGCCTTGAAGCGAGCCCGCGAGCAGGACCTAGCAGTCCACCCGGGCCAGGATATCGAGTACGTGGTCGTCGACGACGAGAAATCCTCGCGAGACCGGGTCGCCCTCGCCCACGAGGAGATCGAGACCTACGACGCCTCGTACTACGAGACGCAGCTGGTCAGAGCGGTCGAGAGCGTGCTTTCACCGCTCGGGTGGGATCGGACAGACATTCGACGGAGACTCGCAGAGACACGAGAGCTGGATCTGACGGAGTTTACAGCAGCCCGGAACGGATGAGTTGTCTCAAACCTCTTCTGAGGTGAGCAAAATCACAAGTGGGCGACGAGGTCGATCCCATTCACACTCTGGGGGGTCCCGCTCTCTGGAACACCCCCCGGAGTGTGAATGGACGTAAATCAATCACACCGAGGGTGGGCAACCTATATGTGAATGGGGCGAATTGGTCCGGTCATGCCAAACAACGATTCCACGCAAACAACCGTCGACGAGATACTAAATGTCGACGAGGGGGATAGCGAAGATGAATCGGATATTTTTGAGAAACCGTGGTTGCTCGAGATCGATAACGTTCCTGACGCCAATCGAATTGTCGGACGAGACGACCATATCACGTTCTTGGCCAAGAATCTCCGAAAAATGCGGACAAATAGTGTCCCGGATAACGTCCTGGAGTGGGGCGAAACCGGGACGGGGAAGACACTAGTTGCAAGACACGTCTGCGAGCGGCTTGAAGCAGCAACTGCAGGAACGGACTCCCCCATCGTTACTGCCTACATTAACCCAGACCCCATCTCTACGTATACCTCCACCTTCCGAAAGATTGCAGAGCAGGTGAACGCGAAAGCAGAGAATCCGCTTGATGTCCCCTATCAGGGCCTCTCAGCCGAGCATTATCGGGATCAGAAATTGTGGCCCGTTGTTCAGCGGGAGTTTTCTGGCGGTCTTGTCGTCATTATCGATGAAATCGACAAGCACGGAGAAGTGAACGAAGTCCTCTACACGCTATCACGGTCACAATCAAAAGACGACGTTGACTTCCCAGTCCTTACAATCGGGATTTCGAACGACATCGAATTCAAAGGAGAAATCGAGTCACGGGTTCAATCGACTCTCCAGCCAGAACACCGAACGTTCACACCGTACGAAGAAGACCAGCTCATTGCAATCCTCGAAAATCGACGGGACGCATTTTACGACGGTGTCCTCGATGACCAGGTGATTCCAACCACAGCTGAACTCGCAGCTGAAGAACACGGTGACGCTCGACGGGCAGTCCGATTGTTCCGAAATGCGGGCGAGATCGCCGACGAAGAAGGCGACGATATCGTGACCGCGAATCACGTTCTCGAAGCTGACGAACTCGTCGAAGTTGAGCTCTTCATGGAGATGGTGAAAGGGACTCCGTTGTCCGGGAAATTACTCCTGTTTGCTCTCACGCGTCTTGACCGGAATAACCCGGAGAAAGAATGGTTCCGGACGTCAGAGATTCACGAGGTTTACCAAACAGTAGCACGGGACGTCGAAGTAGAGCCCAAGGGGTACAATCGTGCGCTTGAGCTTCTGAACAAGCACGTGACGACAGGAGTTCTCGAATCGAAAAAGAAGGAGGGCGGAGATCAGGGGAAGTTTAGGTCGTATTCGCTCCAAGGAGACGTCGAGAGTACACGAACTGGACTGATCAACTCCACGCCGGAACTCCAGACGTTGATGGGATGGTGACACCCCCACCCCTCGGTGTGAATGGTTCCCCATAGGATACGACGGTTGTAGAGATAGAGCGGGAGTCGATGAAGCAGGCTCGTTCGGCTGAAGAACCTAGTACGGCACGGAGAGCGGCTTACACGTTCTGTCACGGTAGCTGACCCGACCCGCTACTGCACCGCACCGCAGCTGTAGTTATCTTTATTATACTACAGTCTAAACAATCCTCCGAGTAGACGTATTCTGAAAGGCGAGGCCTTGTGCCGAAGCCGAAGGTTCGCCACTGAGGCGAGAACCTTCCCTACGGCGTGAGGACTTCAGCTGTTAATGCCTTCTTAATCGCGGTACCCTGGGTGGTGGACCATTCACACTGAGGGGTGTGGGGGTAAACGAGGCGTAATCTATCCGCGTGTTGCTCTGTCTTCTCTCGGCGTGAAGTCTCGTTAGAGATCGGCGGTTGGTAGCCCATTCACACCGAGGGGTGTCGGGTAAACCGATCCCATTCACACTCTGGGGGGTGTCATCTGCTACGCTACGAATCACGTTGAAACGAACATCAGGCTACAGTTCCATCTCGTCTACTCGTCGGGATTCACCGGCCCTTTGTACTTCGACGTCACCGAATCGCCTTCCCGCCACTGCCAGTAGTAGTAGCGGTTGTCGTTGATCTCCTTGATCGTGATCGTCGCCTTCGCCGGCACGTCGTCTGGGAGGTCATCGGGGCGCTCCTCGACGTCGGCGTCGTCCGCTTCCTCCTCGAGACGAGCCTCCCGCTCTTTGTGTTCTGCCAACGCCTCGGCGTAGCTGGCAACGTCCCGAAGATGCTCTGGTGTGGCTTCATTGAGCGTGTTGACGATCTCCGTCGGGAGGTTCGCCGGTGGGGTCGGGGGTTCGTAGGACATCGGCTACTCTCGTGTTAACCAACACGGCCCATGAATCCATAGTTTTGTTGGTTAAGACGATGGGGGCGGTTCTCGCGATTGCTGGCTGTAACACTACTCGAAACTTCTTTATATACAAGTTTCGTACTACGTTACAACGTGCTCCGGCGCATCGAACTCGAGGTCCTCGCTACGGTCGACCGAGGCGACACGATCTCCGAGCTCGCGACGAAGCTCAACCACAGCGAGAGTTACCTCTCGCGTGCCGTCGCCGACCTCGTCGAGAAGGGGCTCGTCTACACGGAACGCGATGGCCGGCGAAAACGAGTCGTCCCGTCGGATGCTCGCGCCGTCGAACTCTATCGGGACCTCGTCCGCCAGCACTCCCACATCGAGTTCCCTGAACTGCTGACCGGGAAAGCACTCGAGGTGCTGTACTACCTCGACCAGCCGCGAACCGTCTCCGAGATCGCCGACCAGAGCGACAACTACCGCAACACGGTCAACCGCGTCCTCAAGCGGTTTCGCGACCGTGGGCTCGTCGGGACGGCCGACGGCCATTATGACTTCAACGCTGACTTCGACCGCCTCCACGAGTTCGCCCGTGAACTCGCACACCATCTGCATCGTCAACGCCTCGAAGCCGTCGCCCCGAAGGGGACGATTCTCTGGGAGGACTACGACGAATTCCTCACCCAGACCGAGACGGAGATCGACGCGGAGCCGTTCCACGAAACAGGCCTCGCTCGATTCGCGGCCTTCGACCTCCAGTTTCTGCTCACCGGCCACCGCTACTACGTCTATTCCGAGGACCTCGACGCAGTCTCGCCGGCGGAGCTCTGCTGTCACACACTGTTAATCGACGACGGCAGCCGCCACCGCTCGTACTGTCTCCTTCTACTCAGCCACGTTGACGTCGACGAGGCGGATCTCCGAGAGCAGGGGGCGAAGTATGGCCTCGAAGACGAAATCGACGCCTTGCTGCGCTACCTCGAGACGCACGGCGAGGTCGACGACGACCGACTCCCGGAGTGGGACGAGTTTCAGGAACTGGCGGCTGACTACGAGGTGCCACTACCACAATGAGACCAACATTCGGACGCGAGTACATCGAGAACGAATTCCAGCGAATCGGGAACGGGCTATCTGAACCGCTCACGGTCTACTTGATCGGTGGTGGCGCGATGTCGCTGCGCGACCTCAAGGGGGCGACGAAAGATATCGACTTGGTCGTCCCAGATGGCGACGCGTACGGTCAGCTGTGGGCGGTCCTGATGGACCTCGGGTATGCGGAGGTACAATCGCTGGATCCAGATTACCGGGCGCTGGGGGCGACGAGCTGCGTCGAGAACGACGACGGGTGTCGCCTCGACATCTTCAACCAGCAGGTCGCGAACAAGCTCGTGCTCACCGACGGGATGCAAAAGCGCAGCGAGCCGTTCCTCGACACGGATCGACTGGCGGTCCGGCTGGTCAGCAACGAGGATATCTTCCTGTTCAAGGCGATCGCCGGCCGCGACGACGACATCGAGGACATGAATATGCTCGTGCAGGTCGGCCTCGATTACGATGTCGTCGGTGAAGAACTCGAAGCCCAGATCGAACGCCTGGGGGACGATCAGTTCGCCACGTTCGCGAACGAGGCGTTGGTCGAACTCGAGGAGCGATACGGAGTAACCACGCCCATCGAGGCCCGCGTCCAGGAGCTCACGAATAGGTACTACCGGGGGCTCGAAGTCCTCCAGGCACTCGACGAGCCGATGGCCGTCGACGAACTGGCCGCCGAACTGGAGCTGGATACCGACGAAATTCACGACCGGATCGCGTATCTCTCAACGTTCGACCGGGTCCAACGAGATGGCGACACAGTCCGTCCCGTGGAGTAGCTCAATCGTTACCCTACGTGGAAGGAAGGCGGCCGTCTGGTCGGGGCACGCGGCCCCGTTTGATCTCGTGATCGACGCGACGCAGGTGCTTGCAGCCGCCCTCGGGTGAGCGCTGCTGCCAGTCGGGACAGGTACACGATTCGTCGATGACGTCGACTTCGTACCGGTTCCCGGACGCAGACTGCACCTCGTAGCGGCCACCTTTCGAGAGGAGCGAGACGTCCATCGCTTCGGCGACAGCACGCTTCGTGCGGGGCTCGAGATCGTCCTGTGACTCTGCGATCTCGTCGACGACCAGTCGGTCGCGAACGTCGCCCGTTCGACCCCCGTCCGGAGCGACGGCTTCCGCAGGGCCACTGAGCCGCTCGTGGAGCAGTTCCTCCACCGGATGGCCTTCCGGCCACAGGTAGTGGACTTCGCGACGCTCGCGATGGTCGTAGGAGCCGCACGCGGCTGCGCACCCAGTCCAGACGCGCCAGGCACCGAGCGCGGCCATCACGTCGACGATGTCGCGGGGAACCGTCTGGTGGTCGTCCGGGAAGAACACCCGGAATCGGGTACACGCCACCTGCGGCGGGACGGTCTCCCACCAGTCTTCGCTGGAGCCCCAGCTGTCGTACATCGCATCGTCGCTCCCGTAGCCGACGGTCACGCCATCGATCGGCGTCCAGTCTGCTGGGAGGTGGTCCGATTCGCCTTCGAGCACCCGGAGGACGGCGTATCGGAGGTACTCGTGGGCTTGGTTGTCTGTCGTTCGAGCGATCTGGTCGTGTTGCTTGGCAACGTGCTCGGCTTCCTCGAGGACCGTCGTGAGATAGGGTTCAGTCATTATTCGACGGAGGTCTGAATGCGCCTCCGCCCCTAGGCGGGCGCTGAAAAACTTAACCAACAGAACGGAAGGAATCCATCACTCTGTTGGTTAACTGTGTTAGGACGAGGATTCGCCTTCGAGCACGTCGATGAGCTCTTCTGCTGTGGAACTGATCCGTCCGAGGCGCTCGCGAACGACCTCGGAATCGTCCGACTCCCACGCAGCGAGGTAGAACGCCGACCCACTGGTGTCGAGCCCGCAGTAGCGCCCGACGACGTACGCGACGGCTTCAGCCTCGACTTCGCGTTTCGACCGCTCGGTGTCGTCGTCGACGTCGAAGTGGAGCAGGGCGTGTGCGTACTCGTGGATCAGCGTCCGCGCAAGGTCGGCCTCGTTCTCCCGATCACGCACCTCAACGAGCGGCTGAACGTCGACGAGGCTCAGCTGCTCGCAGATGCCCTTCGCCTCGCCGTGGGTCCACTCCTCGGCTGGAACGATCCGCACCGTCACGCCGAGGTCGTCAGCGGCGACAGTCAACTGTTCGACGAGGTCGCCGGCGTCCCCGGTCGCTTCAGTGTCTAGGTCGGGAAGCGGCTCGCCTTCGGTCTGGGAGACGTCGAACACCGGCGCGGGCTTGAACCCCACCAGGCCCTCGGACCACTCCTCGGGTGGCGTCTCGTCGTACTCACAGTCACTGTCCTCGTGGTAGCTCGGCGAGTTCTCGCACTCCGGGCACTGCGTGGTGATGATCGGCGCCCAGATCCAGATGGCCGACTCGCCCTCCTTGACGTGGCGGTCGAACTCCTCCTGCCACGTACGGTAGCCCGCCACCCGGCTCGCCTCGGGACACTGCCGCTTGATGAGGAGCGTGTTCCGGTAGGAGTAGTCGTGGAAACGACTCTGGACATCGAGCCACTCTTGGAACTCTTCGCTGGCCTGCGCGTCGTCGACGCCGGCGACGAGGTCGTCGATCCACTGTACGATGGTACTGTTCATCTCGTCTGATCGCGTGTCGGTCTGGTCGAAGGAGACCGACGAGTCTCTGGTCGTAGACATCGTGATCACCGAATCGTGTTCACGGCGACTGCGTCTGTTCAGACCGCGCCGCACCCCTCAGGGGCGTTCAAAAAACCGCTCTGTCAGTCAGCGGAGCTCGTGGCGTTCGTCCGCAAAGCCAACCGAGATGAGGTACTCGAGGAACTCGTCGAACCGCTCGACGTCGCTAGGCGTGTCGGTCGCAAGGTGACGCGCCCACTCGATGGCCCACTGGAAGGCGGGATCCGTGCCGCCCTTGCCGTGAATGTACCACCATCGGGCCGCTTTGAGAACCACTATGGGATTCGTCGGCGGCTGCTCACCGGCGAGCCCACGGGTGATGGATTCGATTTCGTAGGGGACGTCGGCGGAATCGACCTTCGCTGATTGCGTGTTGTCGATATCGACCGGGATCTCGTCGATCGAGACGTTGTCGGGACTCTGTTGTTGACTCACTGGAAGTCACCTCTGAGAGCTTTCGAAGGAGCCCTCGCCCTCTCGGGGGGCACGAAAAACAGGTCGCGAAATCACGCCGGCGGGAGGTAGACGCTCTGCTCGCCGGCGATCTCCTCCAGGTTGTTCCGGTGACGGTGGTTGAAGTAGCACTCGTAGCTGCAGTATCCACAGATTGCGCCGGTATCGTACTCGGCGACGTACGGACCGCGGCGAGTTCGCCAGACGTTCGTCCCGCACTCGGTACAGGCGGCGTCCTCGAGATCGGCAGGACTCGGTCCCTCGTACTCGACGTTGAGCCCCTCGTTTTGCGGTGTCGTTTCGGGCCAGATTCCGTGAGCCCTCCAAAACTCACGGACGCGAGCGAGGCTGTGGCGCACCGTTTTTCGGACGGTGACGTGGTCGGCGTCGCGACCGCTGTCATCCCAGCCGTCGGCCGACCAGAACTCACCGAACTGTGCGCCGCGATGCAGCCCGTTCCAGTCGACGCCGACGATGTCGGCTGGTGGCTCGTCGGTGAGTGTCGGTCTGGTCAGCTGTCGAATGGCGTCGAGCTGCTTGGGCGGACTCCCGCCGAGGATGTGGACGCGCCGCCCTCTCCAATCGGCTGGGTCGGAGAACTCGTGGGCCAGGCGGTCGGCGTATCCCCGTGAATACCCGAGGACGAGGGTCTCGGGTATCGCGTCGATTACCGCCTGGGACTTCGGAACGACGATGAGCTCGGCCTCGGGATAGCTCGCTTGGATCTCACGAGCCGCAGCGACGTGGGCGTCGACGTTGTCGATTTCGTCGACGTCCCCGATGACCCCGACCTGAGGTTCGTACTCGAAGAAACGGTCGACGAACCGCTCAAGATTGGGGTTCCGAAAGTCGTTGTCCAGCATCCCAACTGGAACCTCGAGGTTTAGGTACTGATTCGTCTGATACCCACAGTCTTCCCGAAACCCGGGGAGAAATCCGAGGGCTAGAGCATCGGAGACGAACGGGGCTCGATGCAGAAACGCCACGTAGTCTGCTCGTCTGGCGGCGGCGATTTCGCGGGCGGTGCTGGCGCTGGAGCCCAGCTTGAGGGACATGATTAGGCTCGCGAGGCCGCTGCTGGCTGCCCCGCACCCTCTCAGGGGCCCGAAAAACCGAGACTCAGGCAGTTAACCAACAATAGGGAAACTCACGCGGAGTGTGTTGGTTAAGAATAGAGCTTATTTTTCGTTCTCACGCAGCTCTTCAGCCTTCCACTTGAGCCGGCGCAGAATCTGCGTTCGATTCTGGTGGGCGTTCTCGTAGGCAACACACTCCTGGAGGGTTTCCATATCCGGAATCGTCGCGATCCCTGCCTTGATCAGGCGCGTGTTCGGTGCTTCAAGCCGCTTTTCTGGCGGGAATTCGTCATTTTCGGCGTCGTCTGTTCTCTCCATATCGGTGCCCTCCACCCCTTGAGGGCCACAAAAACGACACTCTATACAGCGTCGCCAGGTCTTCCAACAAAGGGTGGCTGCCGAGCGATGATCCCCTGCTGGAATCCCGGATCAGAAAATCCTCTTCCCATGTGACTTCGAATCACTTTATATCGCTACCAGTGGCCATGAGCCGGTTTCATTCGATACAGCAGCTCATCGTTGACGTATCCCGCCGAAACGCCTGACAGGCGTGTTTGAACGCCTCACTGAATGTGGGGAACGGGTGGACGGTATCGATGATGTCGTCGACGGTGAGGCCGAACTTCACCGCCAGCGTCGCTTCCATGATCATGTCAGCGGCACGGGGGCCAACCATGTGGACGCCGACGATTTCGTCGGTCTCGTGGTGTTTGACGACCTGGACGAGGCCATCCGTGTTCTCGACGGCTTTCGCTCGCGGGACATCCGCCATCTGGACGGTTCGGCACGAACAGGTTCCGTGCTCGTCCATGTACTCCAGTTCGGTCGTCCCGACCGCGGCGACTTCCGGGCTGGTGAACACGACTGCTGGCACCGCGTCGTAATCGATGCTGACGCCCTCGTCCCCGAAGGCGTTCTTGACGGCGTGATTGCCCTCCTTGGCGGCGACCGTCTCCAGTTCGGGTTCGCCGATCACGTCGCCCGCCGCGTAGATGTCGGGATTGGTCGTCTGGAAATGTTCGTCGACACGAATCGCACCATCGGATTCGGTCTCGACGCCGACTGCTTCCAAGCCGATGTCCTCGCTGTTGGGCTGGACGCCGGTCGCGACGAATAACGCCTCTGCGGTGAACGCTCGCTCCTCGCCCTCGATGACAGTCTCCACAGCGACGCCCTTCTGACCAGGGTCAGCACCACTGTCGGTAGCCACATCCTGAACCTGCTGGAAGTCGTTACTGGTCACGACGTCGATTCCTTCCTCGCGGAAGGCTCGTTGCATCTCCCGGCCGAGTTGACCTTCCATATCTGAGAGCACGTGACCGGAGCGCTGGAGAACCGTCACATCGACGCCGACACGGTGGAGGATCTGGCCCCACTCCAGCGCGATGTATCCGCCACCAAGCATCACGATGCTCTCGGGGAGGTCGCGCTCCTCGAGGATGGTCTCGCTCGTGTAGTAGTCAACGCCGCCGAGGCCGTCGATGGATGGCGCCCACGGTGAACTTCCGGTCGCGACGAGCGCCTTCTCCCCAGTGATGCGTACGCCCTCGTCGTCGCAGTCGACGACCTCGATGGTTGTGTCGCCGACCAGCTGGCCGTAGCCCTCGTAGATGTCGGTCTCGAAATGCTCTGCGACGTCGACGTAGTTCTCCTGCCGGAACCGTTCGACGAGTTCGTCGGTGCCGTCGAGTGCGTCGGCCCAGTCGACAGTCGGTTCCTCAGGGTATCGAACGGCGTCGAAGGGGCTCTCCGACTCTGCAGCGCCGCTCTCGGCGACGGCGAGCAGATGCTTGCTCGGGACACAGCCGACGTTCACGCACGTCCCGCCGATGGGAAGGCCGGTGTTCACCATCGCAGTCGAGAGGTCCCGCCGGCTCGCTTCAGTGATCGCGGCGAAGGCTGCGGCGCCACCGCCGAGAATCACGAGATCATAGTCGGACGTCTGGGCCATCTGTGTCTATACTTTACGACGGGAAGTTCTTATACTCCAGAGTCCAAAGCCATAGAGTAGGTTGGAGGCTACGAAGCTATGGCAGATACTACTTCATCAGCGCCCGCGTGCGATGTCGAGGGGACGTGCTACTGTCCGCTCACAGGAGTTATCGACACGTTGAGCCGGAAATACGCGATGCAACTCGTCAGCATCATCGGCGCACACGACTCACTGCGGTTCGCGGAGATCGAGGAGCACCTCCCAACGGCGAGTACCTCGACAATCTCGAAACGCCTCGACGAATTTGAGGAGGCAGGGATCGTCTCACGGACGCAGTATAATGAAATCCCGCCGCGTGTCGAATATGCGTTGACCGACGATGGCGACGAGGTTCGAACGCGACTGGAACCGTTACTCGAGTGGGCGACAGAAAATAGCGGAAATGCGTAAACCAAGCCATTCCAAAAGAGGAACCAATTCTCCACGGACTCCCCTCAAGTCTGGTTAGGCCTCTGGGGATTCGAGTACTGTGAGATTCTGGACTGGGAAGGGATTCCTTTCTCCTGCGAACTCGTCCTCAGGGACGTAATGCCAGAGGTGGCCGTCTACCTGGTAGAGAAACGACTCGCCGCCTTCTGCTTCCACTCGTACTCGCTTCCCGACATTATCGTCTTCTTCCCAGTCGATCACGGTCAACGGCTCGACGGGCCATTCAAAGAATTTGACCGAGTCACCAGACTCCAACTCTTCAAAAGTCTCTATATCCCCCTGCTGTGGCTCTCGCGCGTCGAGAGTCGGATTATGCTCAATAGACATGGTCTCTGGGTACGCCCCTACTCACTTAATACTGTCAGCAGTGGATTCCAGCCGCTAGAACGGAAGCACGCCTGGCGAGTCTTCTCTCCGACTGCTCTTAGCCCATCGCCTCTTGGAACCGCTCACGCAGCGCGTCCTCGCGTTCTTCGAACTGCTCGACTTTCTCCTGCAGGTCGTCGCTGACGCGCTCGATGCTCGCCAGCGCTCGTTCACCGGCCAGCGACGCCTGTGACCCGTCGTCACCGTCCGCCTCTAGCTGCTGCTCGTACGACTGCTCGACGCGCTCAATCGTGCCTTCCGGATTGAACAGGATGTCGTTGGCGATCCGAACGTACTGATCGAGGGATGCCCCCTCTTTCCCCTGGAAGAAGTGGGTGAGAGCGTACGTCGCGCCGGAATGCAGCGTCCACATATCGATCTCGAACGGTGACGCGGCGTTGGCTTCTGCATCGCCGGCGGCACGCTCAGCCAGGTAGTCCGGGAACCCCAACAGGGTGTAGAACTCCGTGACGGTGAACGGGAGCTCCGAGAAGTCGAGGTCGATATCCTGGGCGTCCCGGATGAACTCGAAGAGGTCGTCCGCGACGAGTTCGACCTGTGCGAGGAGCTCCTCCCACCAGGTGCGGAAGTTCCGCACGTCGCCGACGTGCTTGATAACCTCCTTGTCGGTGAGCGAGCGCATCGTGTTCGAGCAGTAGCCATCCTGAGCGAACCCCTCCACGTAGACGGCGTGCTCGCCGAAGAAGTCGTAGCCCGACGTGACGCCCATCGTAATCGGGTCCGACCGACCGGGCAGGCGCACCTCGAGGCCGTCGAACATGATGTCCATATGGACCTCGCCACCGCCCCGGTAGCGCCGAATCTCGCCGAACATCACCTCGCCCAGCGGGGTCCCGTCGATGGTCTCCTCGCGGAGGACCTCCTCTAGCGGCCCGTAGACGTCGACCGGGTTGATGATCGAGTAGGAGTCAGTCGGGATGTGAAATAGTGACTCCGCCTCGGTGTTCCCATCCGCTTCTGCTTGCAAGCGCGACGGCTCGACGATGGCGTTGAATCGCTCCGTTTCAATCCATTCGTCGTTGTACGGGTTGCGATACGCGACCGCTGTATTGACTGCCTGCGGGAGGTTTCGAATCGCCTCACTGAAGCTGATTGGTTCGGGACCTCCGTGTTGATCGGCGTACCACTCGGGTAGTTCAGTCTCGGTTCGCCCATCGAGGCCTGCGAAGACCGTAGCTTCCTCTGGGTCTTTCATAGCATCCTCCGAAGGCGCGAAGCGTTCTGATCTGCGCCTCCACCCATCGAGGCGCAAAAAACGACGCTACGCCTGTCGACATTCGTGAATTTGGATTCGCTCTGGAAGCCCGACTTTCCCACAGAGCGGACACTCGACGAGTGGTGACGGCGGAAGATTCCGATACGTTGCAAGGGCTCCTCGGAGGTGGGTTATCGTTCCCGCCGACTCGGCGCTTGCGAGGGCACTAGTGAGGTGCCACCGGAGCCGTTCTCTGTTCGTGAGACCGTCTGTATTGGGCGTCGGGATAGACTCGTCTGTCTCTCGCATTTGAATCACGAGGGGGTTACCCCTCATCCCCTCGTAGGGCGAGAGCAACGCCGTCCGGCCCACCTCGCTCTGGTGGCTGTGTGGCGTCGACAATCGTATCCAACCGCTGCGGGGCGACGGCTTCCCAGATGAGATGATGCTTCGAGCAGACCGTCACGAGATTCGAGACTCGATTCGCCTGTTCATGGTCAAACTGCCCGTCCGGGCCGACGAAGAACTTCCGCGGAATCAAATGGTGGACAGAGATGTCCTTTCCGACCTGCTCTTGATGATCCGCTTGAGTCATCTCACACCACGGCGTTTGGCACCGGAAGTCATCACGTTCCAATGCTTGCCGCCGTTGCTCCGGCCAATTTGGCCCGTACGGGATCTCTAAACGTTCTTGATAGGACCGTGGTTGTGAGAAGCCAGCTTCGGTGAGTGCCTCTTCCCACCCGCCAAACCGGTGGTCATACGTCCATCTGTGATACTTCCCAATCCGATCCATCTCCCCGCTTGATGGTGGGCGACCGAGCTGCTCCGCAAGCCGGTCAATCTCGTCCACCAGGTCCTGATCGGTGAGTCGGAATTTCCGATTTGGAGCGTAGCCAGCCTCACGAAGCGCCTCGTTCCAACTCCCGAATTTATTCTGGCAGACGCGCTGGGAGTATTCTCCGTGCTCGCTCATCTCCTTTGCTGTCGGCGGTTTCCCTAATTTGTCTGCGACACGCCGAATATCGTCAAGGATTACGTCTGCGTCCGTTACGATCTGGTCGCGACGATGGACCGCGGTTACGTGGCCACCCAACTCGTTGGAAGTCGCAAATGCCTCGCCACAGTAGTCACAGATGTGGTCGGTCAACGCTACGTCACCTCCCTCCGCGGTTCCCCCGTAATGGGTTATAAACTCTCGACCCTATCCTCAACTCCTGCTTCCAGTTGGGGTTACAACGGAGCGATTCGTCTCGCTAGGGGTACTCTGAATCAGTCATAACTCGGTGATGGGGAGTGAGTTCCCCCGCACCCCTCTCGGGGGAAATAAACACTATCGACCCGAAATCGTACTTGAATCTCAGGGCCATCATATTCTGAGGTGTTTATGAAACTACCATCCACAAACTGGATTCAGTAAAACGCCCTCTATTCTCTTCGAGTTGAGGAAACAGCTGGTTAGAGGCCTACAACCGGTCTATGGTGGCAAAATTCATATGTGCCCGAAAGTTAGCCACAATAATGCCTACTGACGAAGTCCCTCCGGATTTATTGGAGCAAATGGGGACTGTGGCTTCTCTATGTGAGGAAGAAAATATACGTGTGAAAAGCTTGAGCTTCGGGAATTTTGCGTCTGAAGAGCTGATGGAAGAGTATGAATCTCTGAAATCAATCGTGGCTGACCACGAGGCCATTTCCAGAGTCAAAGTTGAGCGAGAATTGGCAAAGCAAATCGAGATTGATGAAACTAGAGAGTGTCGCTACTACCTTTGGGATATCGCTGTTGCACAAAAACGAGGGATTCTGAAAGAGACCTATCCCGAATTCACTGGTGGAAATTCTGGGGACTTAATCGAAGTCTCTCCCGAGGCTGATATGAATAAGAATAGCTTCGAATACAAGAATCACTATCTAATTCTTTGTTCCCGACTTTCCCAGAACTATCGCTTGGTTGGAAAACTGAACCAAGCCCGAGCAGAGGCTGTTAATCTCGCCGTTCCAATCACATATTCAAAAATCGGTCTACCAGACACTACTCGTCAATCGAAACTAGCCGCTCATTGGCGTGGCCCTGAAACTTTACAAGAGCTTCAAGATAGATCTGGGCACGAGTTCTTCATTCAGAAGGGGACTGAGAGCTATGATCACGGATTACAAGACCGAACTGAGTTCTATTTTGAAAAAAGAGATGGTAAGTGGCATCTGCAGATTGAGGAACTGATGCCGCGAACAGGAATCCGGCACTCATTACATACGAGTCTTGCTGATGAAATGTTGAAGTATTATACCCGATATCTACATGCGATTGTAGATGAGGAGTGTGAGCGATGTTTCCACTTAGATGGGGCACTCCGTTCATATGGAACTCTTGATGATTTCATTGACCGTCACGTAAACCGTGAATTGCGGAATCCAAACCCTCTGAAGAGAATGTCGAAGCGCCGGAAATTATTCAAAATAGACTCTCCTGAAGGTGCTTTATCTGACTTTGGAGAGGTTGCAGGCCTCTTCTTTAGGAACAACCCCCATGTACTGCGTTTCTTCGAGGGTGATTCAGAGTGGGCAGAGGAATTAGAGGAAAAAAGAGCGAGTCTGCTTGAATTTGGTCTGTCTACAGACCGAGTCCAAGACCAACTTAAAGTGTAGTACTTTTAGTGGATTCTTCGTTCTATATCTGAGTGTGATCTGGCATGAAGCAATCTCTACTGACTAATCAACCATCTCGTCTGGAGAACTCCTCTAGAACTTTCCTCTCGTAACTCGATTTGAGTAGTCTCTCGAACTGTGGTTGACCAGGTCCAGACTGCGCTCGAGGGAGAGTCGCCGATGCTCCGAGAGGTTCAGCACGACGGCTTGGCCGTCGACGCGGAAGCCGACGTACTCGACTGTGTCTCGGTGGGACTGACCGGGCGATGCGACTGGAACCGATTCCGAACTGGCCATAGGTACATTTCCGTTCATCGTTGCTCGCGGGCGGTTCGGTGACCCCCGCACCCCTCTCAGGGGTTCCACAAACAGGACGGCGTAGCGTTCGGCAACGTATTTGGCAGTTGCAACGTACTGTCCACATAATTGAGGATGGCTGTATTGGACGATCTCTCGGGGTTCGAGTTCGAGGACGTGATGGAGGACGTGTTCCGCAACCTCGGCTACGAGAACGTCCGCCAGGCCGACCGCACGGCTGACGAGGGTCGCGACGTCATTATGGAGGAGGTCGTCGACGGCACGCGGCGCGCGATCATCGTCGAGTGCAAGCACACGGGGACGGTCGGGCGGCCGGTCGTCCAGAAGCTCCACTCCGCCATCGCGACATTCGACTTCGACGGCGCGAAACGCGGAATGGTCGTCACGACCGGCCGGTTTACGAACCCTGCTCAGGAGTACGCAAACCGCCTCCAGCAGAACGACGACCCACACCCGATCGAGCTGCTCGATGGCGAGGACCTCCGGGAGATCGCCGACGAGATCGGCCTCGACCTCTACAACGGTCGCATCGAGATTCTCTGCGACGAGACGCTCCGCCCGTACGATCCGGCCGCCGACGTCGACGCGCCAGTCACGGAGGCGTTCCGCGACATCGAGAACATCGAGGCCGCCGACCTCCCAGACCCACACTCATCGGTGACGTTCCGCCCAGTGGTCGCGGTCACCGCGGACACGAACGCCGTCTTCGAAACGTCGGTGGGCGTCATCCACCGGATCAACGACCGATCGCGATTCGTTGCCCAAGCCGAACGCGGGCAGCCGCAGGTCGTCGACGAGGACGTCGGGACGCTGGTCACCGAGAACCTTCACGCGACGGTCGACCTCGATACCGAGCAGTTCGCGGAGGTGTTCGACGATGTCGAGGAGCGTCGGTTCGGCCAGACTCAGACGGAGTACAAGGAGTGGGCCGTCGAGCGGCTCCAGCAGCACCACACGACGACGGTGACCTACACCGGCGACAACAACGTCACCTACAACAAGACCTGCGAGCCGAACCGCTCGGACATCTCCGTGCAGTCCATCGAACCAGTGTACCTCCCCGAAGTTCGGCACACCACCGACATCCAGGAATACACCTATCCCTACGAGTACTACGCGGCAGGCCCGTCACGGGTGACCGCCGAGGACGGCATTCA